>JAZNAJ010000033.1:0-22630 GCA_045586445.1 Clostridia bacterium
CTCCGACTTTGTATGTTGGTTATACTATCATTGTAAAATATTTTGGAGGTGAATTTTTATGGAAAACTGTGGTGTTCTTTGTAATGTTAACGAATGTATGTACCATGCTGAGGGTAACAAATGCAGTCTTGACAAAATTGAGGTAAGTCACGAAAAGACCAGTGAGGATTCAATCGCTATCCCCCATTTTTGCAAGAGTTATGAAAAGAAATAACTGATTAAAATGCGACCATACCAAGTTAAAGACCCGTATTGTCTTGATTTTTTGGTATGGTCGCACTTTGTTTAAATACAAATTTACTGTCGGCAGGCACAAAAGGTCAATATCCCTTTTTTATTATAATAGGTCATGGTTTGACCTCACTTAACAAATTATTCCGCCAAGGTTTCCCACTCGTCAAAATATTCTTCAAGGCTTTGTCGCAAAGAGTCAGCCTGGTTGCATTTTTCTGCCATAACAACATAGTCCGAGAAAATCTCCTGCCTGGTCATTTCCTCCTCCAAAACCGCAAGCTTAGTTTCTGCCTCTTCTATAAGCCTTTCCAGTTCTCTGACACGATTCTTGCGCATTGTGTCAGCTCTGCGTTGTTCTTTGGAACGAAATCCCGTATCTGACGGTTCTTTTTTTGTTTTTAAGGCTTTTTCATAAGCAAGCTTTGAAATTTCTTCCGCCTCTTGCTTTGCTATGCGGTCAACTGCTTCACAATAATCGTCATAATTGCCGCTGTACACCTTTGCCCCGTCCTGTGTAATTTCCACAATCTTGTCAGGAACCTTATTAAGCAGATATCTGTCATGGGATACAAATATGATTGTTCCGCCAAAGTCTGCCATTGCAGTTTCCAACACTTCCTTTGACGCCAGGTCCAGGTGGTTTGTCGGCTCGTCAAGGATAATAACATTTGCCTTTTCAAGCATAATTATACAAAATGCAAGTTTTGCCCGTTCGCCACCGCTGATTACCTTGACAGGCTTGTATACATCGTCTTTGGTCAGCAAAACGCTGCCCAACACCCGCCGGATTTCAGCTTCCGGAATTTGCGGGAACCTGTCCCAAAGCTCGTCAAGGGCAATTTTGTCCTGGTTAAGGTTTAAATTTTCTTGCTCGTAATAACTTATACTTACATTCTTTCCCCATTCAAAAGTGCCATTCTTCAAAGGGATAATCCCTTGTATTATCTTCAAAAACGAGGATTTGCCGATACCGTTTGAGCCTATTATGGCAATTTTCTCACCGCGTTTTACCTCAAGATTTATATTCTCGCAGATGGTGGTCATCTCGTTGCCCACCGCAACCTCCATATCCTTTACAGTAAGGACATCCTTGTATGGGTCTTTGGTGTGTTCAAATCTGAGTTTCATTGTTTTGAGGTCGCCGTCAGGCCGTTCAAGAATTTCCATAGCGTCCAAAGCCTTTTGCCTTGATTTGGCACTTGCCGAAGTGGATGCCCTTGCCATATTCTTGTCTATATACTCCTGCATTTTGGCGATTTCTGCCTGCTGAAGCTCGTATTCCTTTTGCTCATGTTCTCTGCGTTGGGCTTTTTGTGGCAGATATTTTGAATAATTGCCTGCATAGGAATAAAGTCTGCCCCGTTCAACCTCGTATATATTATCAACTATTTTATCCAAAAAGTATCTGTCGTGAGATACCGCAAGTATGGCACCGTTGTATGATGCAAGATAATCCTCAAGCCATTTCAAGGTTTTGAAATCAAGATGGTTGGTCGGCTCGTCAAGGATTAAAAGCTCGGGTTCTTCAAGAAGCAGTTTCGCCATTGCAAGTCTTGTTTTTTCGCCACCGCTGAGTGTGGATATAATGGTTTGCATATCCTTGTCGCCAAAACCCATACCGTTTAATATTGTCTTTATTTTTACATCTATGTTGTATCCGTCGCGGCTGTCAAAATACGCCTGACGGTTTGCATATCGTGCTGATATGCTGCGATATTCGGCTGAGTTGTGGTCATTAATTTCAGACATTTCCACTTCCAATGCCCGCATATCTGCCTCGGCTTTTATTACATCCTCAAAAACCTTGTGCATCTCATCCATGATGGAACAGCTTCGCTCCAGACCACTGTTCTGTGCAAGATAACCTAAAGAAAGCCCCGGCTTTTTCACAAGTTCGCCTTGCTCAAAGGGGAGTTCTTCCATAATAATCTTAAGGAGTGTGGACTTGCCTGCACCGTTCACGCCGATAAGTCCGTAACGCCCCTTTTCGTTTATTGTCATTTTTATATTGCGAAGAACCGTTTCTTCGCCAAAACTTTTTGTTACATTGTCAATGGTTATAAGCATAGCTACCTCATATTTTCTCGACCGTAATCTGGGGCGTGATATTTGCCTTTTTTCTGAGGAACAGAACGCCAATCAGCACAAATACTATTGACAACAAAAATGCAAGCCATTCGCTTTTGAATATTGTCCCCACAATTGCCCCCAAAAAGAGAAGAAGCGTAAGGGATATGTATCCCAAAACCGAGAGTCTTACAACGCCTTTGTCCTCGGCGGTAAGGCGCACATTGTCCCCCGCACATATATCACTTGTTACTGCAAGCTTAACCACAAACTGGCGTTTGCCACATAAACCGCAAGCGGCACAGTTCTCGCCGCACGCAGAGTCCCTTTTAATCTCTATTTCTGCTATATTGCCGCTTACAGCAATTACTTTCCCTAATTTTTCCATAATATTTATAATCCTTTTTGTGTGCATGCCAAAGCAAGCATTTCTTCAGCACTCTGCCTTGTAAGGTCGGTAACAGCTACCCCACCGATGATTCTTGCAAGCTCGTCAACCCTTGCCTTTTTATCAAGCAATCTGACATCTGTTTTTGTCCGCTCGCCGTCAATCTGTTTTTGGATTAGATAATGAGCATCTGCCATACTTGCAAGCTGCGCCAGGTGAGTTATGGAAAAAATCTGTTTGGTCTTTGCCAAAGCAGAAATTTTTTCGGCTATTTTTTGCGCCGCTCTGCCGCTGACACCTGCATCAATCTCGTCAAAAATCATGGTATCCGCATCGTCTGTCGCAGAAAGCACCGACTTGACCGCCAGCATAATCCGTGAAAGCTCGCCCCCTGACGCAATCTTTGCCATAGGCTTTACGGTTTCTCCCGGATTGGTGGAAATTAAAAACTCTACCAAGTCCTTTCCCGTTTCGGTGTAGACAATCTCGTCGTTCTCGCGATGTTCGGTGATTTCAATTGCAAAGCGGACTTTTGGCATATCCAATGCAGAAAGCTCACCTGCAATGCAATTTTCAAGGTCTGTCGCCAAGGTCTTGCGAATTTTGGACAGGCTCTCAGCCAATGCACAAACCTTTGTCAGCTGAGCCTTGTATTCCTTTTGCAAAAGTTCTCGTTTTTCGTCACTTTTTTCTATTGATTCCGCTTCCAAGGTTGCTTTTTTGCCATATTCAATAACCGCCTCGATGGTACTTCCGTACTTTCGTTTGAGGTTTGCGATTAAGTCAAGGCGTTCCTCGATTTGGTCAAGTTGTGCCATACTAAAGTCGGTTTTGGAAAGGCAGGCGTTTATATCCGATGCGATATCCTTGGTTTCGGCAATAATTCCCTCAAGCCGCTCATAGCTGTCTTTCAGGGTTTTATCAAATTGCACTATCCCCGAAAGTGCCCGTTCGGCTGCCTTCAGCATATCAAATGCAGTCCCCTCTTCACCACCATACAGGGCGCTGTAAGCTGTTCCTGCCCCTGAAACTATACTTTCCATATTGCAAAGTCTGTCACGAAGTTCAATCAGTTCTTCTTCCTCGCCCACTTTAATATTTGCCATACGGATTTCCTGGGCCTGATAGTTAAGCATATCCAAACGCCGTGATTTCTCGTCTTCGTCTATATTCAGTTCGTCAATTTCGGTCTTTAAGTCCTTTAGCTTTTTGTACTGTTCTTTATATTTTTCTTTTTCGGCTGCTAAATTACCGTAATCATCCAGCAATCTGAGATGATTTTTGGGGGACAGCAATGACTGATTGTCGTTTTGACCATGAATATCTATGAGAGCGTCTGCCACTTCGCGTACTGTTGCGGCAGGAACAATCCCCCCGTTTATACGACAGACACTTTTGCCGTCTGTTCCCAGTCTGCGGCTGATAATCACCAGGTTGTCCTCTGTATCAATGCCCATTTCATCAAGCATCTCAGGAATCATTGGATTTTTAACTTCAAAGCAAAGGTCAACAACTGCAAAATCGCAACCTGACCGAATCAGTTCGCGACTGCTTCTGCCACCAAGTGCCATATTGATTGAATCTATAAGGATCGACTTGCCCGCGCCGGTCTCACCGGTCAAGACATTAAAGCCCGGCTGAAATTCAACCCGGACTTCGTCGATAACCGCTACATTCTTTATGTGTAATTCCTTTAGCACAACAAATCACCCATCTTTGTCTAATCAGAAAGTTTTTCTCTTATTACATCAAAATAATTCCGTTCATTCAGCAAAGCAAGTGGTGCCCTGACCTCACTTCTGGCAATCTCTATGTAATCATTTCCCGTCAGGTTTCCAAGGAAATTTCCGTCGATTTTCAGCTCAGTTTCGCTGCAATAGCTTGAATCAAATCTCAACACAACCTTAGACTCAGGAGGTATAACAATACATCTTGATTTAAGCGTGTGTGGTGAAACAGGTGTAAGAATAATGCAGTCAAGCCCCTGATGGACAATCGGGCCGCCACAGGACAATGAGTATGCCGTAGAACCTGTAGAGGTTGCCACAATTATTCCATCGGCAAGGTATCGGTTTGTAACCGTTCCATCAACCTCGGTTTCCAATGAAATCATTTTTGAGTTGCTTCCACGAAAAATTATATCGTTCAGTGCAAGTGCACAGCTTACCGATTTGCCGTTTTTGAAGACTTTTGCCTCCAGCATCATAAATTCATTAACAGTGAACTCCTCATTAACAATCTTGTCAAAAATTTCGGCATCGTCCCTCTCTGCCTGGGTCAAAAAGCCCAGATGCCCAAGATTTATGCCAATAACCGGTGTCTTTACCTTTGCCGCATCACCAATAATTTTAAGGATTGTGCCATCGCCGCCCAATGCAACTATTAAGTCCGCCATTTGCGGCATACGATGAATGTCAACATAGGAAACCCCCTCAACCTCAAACTCGTTCTTGTATGCCTCGTCTACAAGCACCGACTTTCCGCGGTCAAGGAATGCTTTTGCAGTAAGACGGGCAGATTTCAAACCTGTATCCCTCTCACGGTTCACAAATATTCCGATTTTATTCATTCAATCACAACCTTTTTGCTATATGGTATGAGAACGCTCGACAAGGTCGGCTATGTCAAATTCACAGCTTTCCTCGTCGGCTTTTTTTATATACATAAGGTACTCAATATTGCCCTCCGGTCCACGCACAGGTGAATAGTCAAGACCTTTGACAGAAAACCCCATCGCCTTGGTAAACTCAAGGACATTTTCAATGACCTCAATATGAGTTGATTTTTCACGCACAACACCTTTTTTGCCCACCTTATCGCGACCAGCCTCAAACTGCGGTTTAATAAGGCACACGCCATAGCCACCGTCCCGAAGCACATCATACGCCACGGGAAGAACCAACTTCAGCGAAATAAAAGACACATCTACCGAAAAGAACTGCGGAATCTGGTCAAGGCATTCTTTGTCCAAAAATCTTATATTGGTGCGTTCCATATTAACAACTCTTGGGTCGCTGCGGAGTTTCCATGCAAGCTGACCATAGCCAACATCAATCGAGTATACTTTGCTTGCGCCGTTTTGAAGCATACAATCGGTAAATCCACCGGTGGATGCCCCTATATCCATACACACCGCGTCGGTCAATGTTATGGGAAACACCTCTACAGCTTTTTCAAGTTTAAGTCCGCCACGGCTGACATATTTTGCACCCTTGCCACGAACTTCTATGTTTTCAGTACCCTTGACAAGTTCCCCTGCCTTCATTGCTTTTTGATTGTCTATGTAGACCTCCCCTGCCATAATCATAGCCTGGGCAGCACTGCGCGATGGGACAAGACCTTCCTCGGTTAAATATACATCAAGTCGGATTTTTTCCAATTCAATCACCTATTGCTTTTCTTATTTTTTCTGCTATGGTTACTCCGTCAATGCCGGCGTCAGCCTTTTGCTGTGACACTGTTGCCTGGGTCAGAGGAATATCCGGAAACGCAAATTGCAGAATTTTGCCATCAAAGATTTCTCGGACCACAGATGCTAATCCGCCTATAGAACAGTTGTCCTCTGCCGTCGCAACGATTTTGCAATCCTTTGCAAGGTCTTTAAATAATTCTTTGTCAAAAGGTTTCAGAAATCTTGCATTCATAACCGCTGTTGAAATGCCGTTTCTTTCAAGAATTTCTGCCGCATCAAGGGCGTCGCATACCGCTGTGCCAAGTGCCACAATCAGTACATCCTTACCGGATTTAATAACTTCACCCTTGCCATATTCAACTGGAGCCATACTTTGAACCTTTGTATCAGCATCGCCTTTTGGATATCGCACCGCCACGGGGCCTGATACATGGTCTATGGCAAAACCAAGCATTTTGCGAAGCTCTTCCCCGCATGATGGCGCCATAATGGTCATATTTGGGATATGCGAAAGGTACGAAAGGTCGTAAATTCCTTGATGGGTTTCACCATCGTTGCCAACCGCACCTGCGCGGTCAATGGCAAATACTGTATGAAGATTTTGTAATGCGGTATCGTGCAAAATCTGGTCATAACCTCTTTGTAAAAATGTGGAATACACCGCAAATACGGGAACAAAGCCCGATTTTGCCAAAGCTGCCGCAAAGGTAACTGCATGCTGTTCGGCAATCCCCACATCGAAAAACCGCTTTGGAAAGGATTTGCGAAACCCCTCAAGGCCTGTACCCTGTGGCATTGCCGCAGTTATTGCTATAATCTTTTCGTTTTTGCTTGCCAGTTTTACAAGTTCGTCACCAAAAACATCCGAAAACGCACGAGTGCCTGAGTTCTTTACCTCTCCTGTATCCGGGTCAAATGCGGATATGCCGTGGAAAGAACACGGGTCCACCTCTGACGGAGTGTATCCCTTACCCTTTTGGGTAATGGTATGGATGATAACTGGTCTTTTCATTGATTTTGCATATTTCAACGCTGTTATCAATTCTTTGAAGTCATGACCGTTTACCGGACCGATATATTCAAGACCCATATTCTCAAAGAGTTTCTTCTGTAACAGAATTTTCTTAATAAACTTCTTGGCTTTTTGCATAATTCTGCTGAATGGCTTGCCGAATACAGGAAGATTCTTTAAAAAGTTCTTCACCCTGACCTTGAGGGTTATATATCTTGCATCGCTGCTGATTTTTTCAAGGTATTGGGACATTCCGCCCACATTCTGGGAAATTGACATACCATTATCATTGAGTACAACAATAAGCGGAGTTCTGCCACTTCCTGCGTGATTTAACGCCTCATAAGCCATACCGCCTGTCAAAGCACCGTCGCCCAAAACCGCCACCGCAACACTGTTCTCGCCTTTTAATTCAAAGGCTTTGGCAAAGCCAAGCGC
Organism: Clostridia bacterium; assembly: GCA_045586445.1. GTDB lineage: Bacteria > Bacillota > Clostridia > Monoglobales > Monoglobaceae > SIG440. The sequence continues at coordinate 7,552 of JAZNAJ010000033.1, forward strand.
TGCTGACACCGAAGTCGAGCTGTGGCCTGTGTTAAATGCGTCCTCTTCTGACTCCTCTGTTTTGGGGAAGCCACTTATACCGCCCTTTTGACGCAAGGTTGAAAAAGGCTCGCGTCTGCCGGTAACTATTTTGTGAGTATAGGATTGATGGCCCACATCCCACACAATTTTATCCCTTGAAAAGTCAAAAACCTTGTGTAGGGCAAGCGTAAGCTCAACCGTGCCAAGGTTCGAGGACAAATGTCCACCGCACTTTGAAATATTGCCGATAAGAAATTCACGAATTTCGCCGGACAAAGTTTCAAGCTCGGATATATTCAATTTTTTTACATCCTGTGATGAATTTATCTCATCCAATATTCTCTTCATAGATACACCATATAATTATTTTCTTCTAAAGGCAAACACCGACATAACCCGTGCCACCGCATAAACTATGGCATTGCTGTAACGGATTGCAAAGGATTTTCCTATTGCTTTACCGCCAACAGTAATAGCCGCAACCGTTGCCGTAATCACCAAACTAAGTAAAAAACCATTGGGTATAGGAGTGATTTTTACGATATACGCAACAACCGCCGCCGAAGCAGAGCCACTTATGATACCGCAAATGTCCCCAACAACATCGTTGCAAAAATTTGATACCTTGTCCTTTTCCTTAATAAGCTTTATGGCACGATTTGCGTATTTTACACGCCTTGACGCCATTGAATGAAAAGGTGCTTCGGATGCAGTGGCAACTGCCATACCGATAACATCAAAGCCTATACCGGTAAAAACAATCATTCCCAGGATAAGGATCGCAATCCATATATTGACCATTCCCATAACACCACTTGACAAAAGGTTAAAGACTGCCGACATGGTGAATGTGATAATGATTGTTTTGATAACCCATAACCTGTCAGCACCCTTGGTGCCGTACGGTCTGAACTTTATCTTCTGTTTTCGAGGAACATCTTCTTTCAATTGAAAAATCAACTCCGAATTTTATTATATTTTAAAAATGAAAATAAAAGGGTAGCATACGCAGTAAATCTTGTGCCTTAGGTCAGGTTGGATTTCCCAGAGCGTTGCCAAATTGTCGCCAAAATGGCAGTTTCCTTTTAAAACGCACTATGCCTCGTTACCGAAAAGAGGGATTAACCCTCATGGCATTACCTGATTGCCACTGAGTACACACTGCAATCCTGCATATGCACCGAGTAAATATACCCGAGAACGGTCTAGGGGTTTTCCCCGACAGCTTCAGTCATTCCTTAGACTCTTTTGCAAGCATGGTTTCAAAAAGCAATAACTCTTAAGCCTGTGGCCGCAGGCAATAGAGCCTGAACGATTATCCGCCATACCCACTCAAGTCAGGCTACGCTGCCCACAGCACCCGAAAGTACCGCAAAGCAGGTTTTAACCTATTGCGTATGAGTAAGGAATGTTCCCTTATCCACACGGAAATAGGCCTCCACGGAAAAGGGGTCAACGCCCACATGCCGTTGCGGATCGCCCCTAAACCTTAACTCCCAGCACATGCCCACAACTGGGCGTCGCAAGCACGCACAAGAAACTTCATCGATATGCCCTTCGGCGAATTTTTAGGCCCGCCCTGGGGAATGGAGAAGCCGACTAGAATACCGTTACCCATATTCTCACGCTAATTATACCATATATAAAAATTTTTATCAAGAGTTTTTTAAAAACATGCGTCTTTCTTTGTTTTATATATACAGTTTGCCCATATTATCTTTTTTTCAATAGTTTTTCTTTCGTAATATTCAGTGTCTTGTTTATTGCCCATGCAAGCAAAACTCCGCCCAAAATATCTGTTGGAAAGTGTACAAAAAGGTATAGTCTTGAAAACGCCATAAGCACTGCAAGAGCAAATGCCCATATACCCATTTTTTTGTTGTCCTGATTAATAATAAATGCCGCAATAAAAGATGACAATGTATGCCCCGACGGGAATGAGAAATCGGTTGGCGAGGCGATAAGCAATTCAACACCGGTATCAAGCCAACATGGTCTTGGTCGCGCAATCACATTTTTCAGGAATACATTCCCCACAATTAATCCCACAAAAAGTCCAATCAGCACTTTGATACCTGTTTTGCGATATTTTTTTGTTGCCATAAGGATAAGTCCTGCCGCCACCCATATAACACCAATATTCCCAATACGGCTTATTACCGGCATAAGAAAATCCATAAAATCACACTCCAAAATACCATGTATGATTTTAAGGATTTCAAGTTCAAATATTTCGGTGCCAAACAACATAAAAAGTCAGCTCCTTTTTAAAAGAATACAAAAGATACTCCGCAAGTAACCATTGCAACTATAATTGCAGCAATCACCACTCCTAAGAAAATTGCAGGGATTGCGTCCTTCAGTCTCATTTCCAACATTGCGGCAACCAAAGCCCCTGTCCATGCCCCTGTGCCCGGAAGCGGGATTGCAACAAGTGCACAAAGTCCCCAAAACTTGTACTTATTTACTGTTTCCTTGTGTTTGTCGGCTTTTTCCTCGAACCGAGTAACAAGTGAATTGAGTTTCGTGCTTTTTGTCCTCATCCATTCAAAAATTTTGCGAATAAATATTATAATAAACGGGACTGGTATCATATTACCAAATACTGATATCACAGATGCTGTCCACACATCCAAGCCACTTGCAACACCGGCAGGGATTGCGCCCCTGAGTTCTATAACCGGCACCATTGATATAAAGAATGTGGTGATAGCTTTACCCATCATTGTTGAAAAAAATCCCATAATAATCTCCTATGTAATAACTGTTTTCTACATTATAAGTGTTTTAAATCCCATTGTCAATTAAAATAATGTAAATCTTTGCCAAATCTTTTCTTAAAGAAATTCTACAGTTGCATTATACTTCTGTGCTAATGCCATTCCGTCTTCCTTTCCCAATATATAGATTGCTGTCGCAAGACAATCGGCAAGGGCTGCTTCTGAGGCAGAAACCGTTACGCTTGCAAAAGTTTGTTCTTTTGGCATACCTGTCTTTGGGTCAAGCAGGTGGTGATAAAGTTTGCCATCATACTCGAAATTCCGCTGATATGTACCACTTGTGGCAATGGCACACGGGCCACAAGATAAGACCTCGCCATATTCGCCGTTTGGGGCAAAGGGCTTTTGCAACCCAATCCGCCACTTTTTATCCTTTGCTTTTGGGTTGTTGCCCAATGTGATTATATTCCCGCCAAAGTCAATAATGGCATTTGTTACTCCGTTTTTTTCAAGGATCTCTGCCGCCTTGTCTGCCGCATAGCCCTTGGCAACGCCACCTAAATCGATTTTGGTATCGTCATAGGTTTTTGTTATGGTGTTTTTTTCTTTGTCGGTAACCAGGGTATCCTTTCCCACAAGCTTAAGCGCCTTCTTGATTTCCCCTACATCGGGAGGAGTTGCGTTTGCTTCGTCAAACAGCCAAAGACCTGAAACCGGAGCTATGCTTATGTCAAAAGCACCGTCCGAGTCTGCAGAAATTTTTTGGGCAAGCTCCACCATATATATTATATCCGGTGAAACTGTTACCGCCTCGCCGCCCTTGGCTTTGTTGATTTTTGAAACCTGCGACATACTGTTAAAGAAGTTTGACATAGTATGTATCCGTGCCGCCTCATTAAAAGCATCCATCACGCACTTTTTATCCTTTAACGAAAAGACCTTTATGCTGCAAGGCGTGTCAAAAAGAAACTCTGTTTCCTCAAATACAGCGTTTCGCCTGTAATCATTACAACAAAGCCCCAGAATAAGCGTTGCGCATATTATTATAACAAAGCCCAACTTGAAATTTTTCATCCAAACCCACTCCTGACCATTGAGAATTTATAATAAACTTTTCGTATTGTTCAACCTGACTATTCTATCACAAATACAAATTGTAGTCAACCGCTTTACTTTTAAAAAGGTTTGTGGTATACTGATTGTGTTTATTCCAAATGCAGGGAAGTGATTTCTTGAGTAGCAAATCTTCTGCAAAAACCGTACGGACAATCGGATTTATGGCAGTTATTATATTTTTGGCAAAGTTTATGGGGCTATTGCGTGAAGTTTTGATTGCAAATGTTTATGGTCAGGGCTATGCCTCTGATGTTTTAAACACCTCAACACAAATACCTCTGCTGTTTTTCGATATGACATTGGGGGTTGCAATCCTTTCAACCTTTGTACCGATATTTAACCAATGTCTTGAAACAAAAGGGCGCGAGCAAGCTATGGAATTTGCTCACAACTTTATGACAGTTGTTACATTATTCGCGACAATATTTGCGGTAATCGGCGTACTCTTTGCCCAGCAGATTGTAAGTATTATGGTCCCGGGTTACGATGCTGACAAAACACTTGAGACAGCCAAACTTCTCAGGATTTTGTTTCCATCCATAATTTTTACCGCAGCAGCATACACCTCGGTTGGTATTCTTCAATCCTTTGGGGAATTTAACATTCCTTCTGTCATCAGTGTTGTTTCTAATTTGATTATGATTTTATATCTTATGATTTTTGGGAACAAGCTGGGGCTTGTGGGAGTTATAATATCTATGGTAATCGCTTGGGCATCACAGCTTTTTGTACAGATACCACATCTTCACAAATTTGGTTATCGCTACAAATTCAAACTGTGCCTCAAAGATAAAAACCTTATTTCTGCTGCAAAACTGGCAGTTCCCGTTCTTATAAGTTCCTGGGTGCAACCACTTTGTGTTGTAATTAATATGGCATTTGGCTCAGAATTGGGCGACGGAGTAGTTTCGGGGCTGAACTGGGCAAACAAGATTTATATAATTATGGTGGGTGTTTTTGCCTACGCAGTTACCAACTTTATATTCCCCAAACTTTCGCGATTGAATGCAGGGGAAAGCTCCTCGGAATTTTCAAAGACCACAAGGCTTTCTGTTGCGTGGGTAGTGTGTATAATAGGATATATATCAGCAATGTTCATTGCCCTTAACGAACCTGTTATCCGCCTTGTTTTTGAAAGGGGTGAATTTACCCCTCAGGATACCATACTGACAGCAAGCGCATTAAAGTTTTATTCTGTAGGTATGTTGGGCTATGCAATCTGCGAGATATTAAATAAGAGTTTTTACGCCATTCAGGACGGCAAAACGCCAATGCTCACCTCGGTCTTTGGGGTGGCAGTCAACTTTGTTGCGGCATTCGTTTTTGTAAAGGCTTTGGATATGGGGGTCGGCGGGCTTGCCCTGTCAAGCGCAACAAGCTCACTTCTTATGGCGATGGTGCTTTTGATTGTAATGAACAAGAGAAAGACCGCCACATTTACAAAGGATTTTGGGCTTAACCTAATAAAAATTTTGATTTGCAGCATTCTTGCGGCAATTGTGGCTTACAATATTCACGCGCTGGTCAAGGATATCGGCAATGGCGCCTTGTGGGTGTTTGCAAAGCTTTGCCTCTCAGCGGGTGCGGCGCTTGTTATATATGTTGCAGCAGCGATTATACTTAAGACAGACGAAATAAAACAGATAAGGAGATTGTTCCATGAAAAATAACGGATACTTTTTAACCTTTTGGACATTTTTCTGGCAGGGCTTTATAAAAAACAGTTATATTTATCGTATTCTGTGTGGTGTTTTCAGTTTTTTCTCCACCAGATGGAAAAACAGTTTTTTGATAGGGCTTTTCCGCAATGCGTTCTTCTGTGAAGACACCGCAAGAAAAAGTTTGATTGGCAAGGTATGTTTCTCCCCATTTTTTGCTATTGAGTGGTTGCAAAAAAAGGCGGGACAGGCTCTGACCACCCAAAAGGAAAACAGCTTTATTATCCGCTCCTGCAAGTACTATCTCCACAACCTGCTTGCACTTAATTTAAGGTTTATCGGTATATTCCTGTCAACCATAGCCATTGTCGGAATAATTACTTCTCTTATATACGGAGCAAGCATAAAGGTTCTTCTTGTCGCTTTGTGCGTTGGTGCCGTTCTTTCATTTTTTGATATTAATGCAATTGACCTTATGAAGGGGTCAGCAATAGTTTCATTTATCGAAACATCACTTGACACTAAGTTTTCCTTTGATTTTTATTATGTTACCAAATGCGGTGGTTTAAAAAGTGCTGCCTGTGCCGTATTCTTCGGTGCTCTTACCGGTCTTATATGGGGTATGGCGTCACCTCTCCTTGCTATTCTCTTTGCAGGGGGACTTTGGTTCTTCTTTATGACGCTTTACAAAGTGGAATTTGGTGTGTTTGTAACAATCTTTGCAGCGCCCATTCTTCCCACTATGTTGGTTGTTGGTTTATCCCTTCTTTGTCTTGTTTCGCTTATTGTCAGGGCACTCACCACCAAAAAATTCGAGTTTAAAACTGACGGCATAGCTCTGATGGTAATTGTGATGCTTGGTATATATCTGCTTGCCACATTCACCTCATTTGCCCCGATTAAGGGAATACAGATATGGGCAGTGTACTTTGCTTTTATATCCTTCTATTTTGTTGTTATAAACACCATCAAAACCAAGGCGCAACTTATGAATTTGCTGACTGTGTTTGCTATTTCAGGTTTTGCCGTATGTGTTTATGGAATTCTTCAGTACATATTTGGTTGGAATGTATCCCAGGCGTGGATTGACGAGGAAATGTTTGAGGATATTAAAATGCGGGTTTACTCAACTTTGGAAAACCCCAATGTTCTGGGTGAATATATACTTCTTGTTCTCCCTGTTACCATTGCCCTTATGTGGAAGAAAAAAGGGGTTTGGGCAAAACTCGTTTATGCAGGAATGGCGGGAGTTATGGGCATCACCTTGATACTGACCTTTTCAAGAGGTTGTTGGATAGGGATTATGGCATCGGCAGCAGTTTTTGTTACCCTTGCTGCAGGTAAACTTTGGGGACTTGCCCTTTTGGTTATTCCTATTATCCCAATGGTTCTGCCCGAAAGCATAATCAATCGTTTTGCAAGTATTGGTGATATGAAAGACTCCTCCACTTCGTACAGAGTTTATATTTGGATGGGGACTATGCTTATGCTGAAAGACTTCTGGTTGTCGGGCATCGGCCCCGGGACAGAGGCGTTTACCCAGGTTTATCCATTCTATTCATACAGTTCAGTGGTGGCACCACATTCTCATAATCTGTTCCTTCAAATAATTGTTGAATCCGGGGTTTTGGGGATTGCAGCCTTTGCGGTGCTGTTGATTTTATTCGCCAAAAAGCTTGCGACCGCACATCAGTTTGAGGGTAAAACCGGTACACTTTCGGTTATGATGGTTGGCATCGGTGCTGCAATAGTTGGATTTCTTGTTCAGGGGCTTTTTGATAACTGCTTCTATAATTACCGTGTGTTTATGATATTCTGGTCAGTTCTCGCTTTTGGCGTTGCGGCTGCCAATATAGCAAAATCAGAAAATAAAGAGTTGGAGGGGAAGGCGGTTGATTAAAGTAATTCAGGTTTCGTCCGACACAAATATAGGTGGCGCAGGAAAATGTATTCTTACTTACCTAAAGCACTTTAACAAAGACGAATTAGATGTTGCGGCAATAGTTCCCCAAGGCAGTTTGTTAAAGCCACATATGGAAGAGCTTGGTGCAAATGTTTATGAAATTGATGCTATGGCTGACCAATCCTTTGATATCCACGCAATTCAAAAGTTGTTAAAGGTCTTTCGCGAATTTAAACCCGATATTGTCCACGCCCACGCAAGTATGTCGGCAAGGATTGCAGCCCGCATTTATGGAGCCAAGGTCGTTTATACCCGACATAGTGTATTCCCACCCAATCCAAAGCTGACAAAGGGAATTGGCAAGTTTCTTTCGGGGCTTGCGAACAACAGCACAGCCGACAAAATAATTGCTGTGGCTGAAGCGGCAAAAGAAAATATCTGTGATATTGGTGTTTCGGAAAAGAAAATTGATGTTATTCTCAACGGGGTTGAACCACTTCGAGAATACTCTGCCGAAGAAGTCCAAGCAGCAAAAGCAAAGTTTGGTGTACCCGATGACTTTAAGTGTGCCGCCATTGTTGCAAGGCTAAACCAGGTCAAGGGGCATAAATATTTTGTTGAGGCAGCTAAGCATCTGCGCGATGCAGGGGTAAAGGCAAAGTTCCTCATTGCCGGAACAGGGGATATGGAAACCGCCATAAAAGAACAGATTGAAGAAAACAATCTTCAGGACTATGTAATTATGCTTGGCTTTTTGACCGAGGTTGAACCACTTATGAATATTATAGATGTTCAGGTTAACTGCTCGTTCGGTACAGAAGCCACCAGCCTTTCACTTCTTGAGGGTATGAGCCTTGGCAAACCTGCGGTGGTATCAGATTTTGGAGGCAATCCAGGCGTTATAAAGGATGGCAAAAACGGATATGTTGTCCCCACCCACAACGCAAAAGCGGTGGCAGACCGCCTGATTGAGCTTTTTACAGACGAGGCACTTTATGTCCGTATGAAGCAAGAAAGCAAAAAGATGTTTGATGATATATTCACCGCAAAGAGATACGCGGAAAATATTGATAATATTTATTTGGAACTTGGAGGTAAGAACAATGGATAAACCAAAATTCAATCTTTTAGATGGTGCTATTATCTTAATACTGATATTAGCTATAGTGGTGGGTGTGTATCTGCTTGCGGGGAACAACAATGCGAACTCAAATGTGTCCCAAAACGCTGTTGCAGAATTCAAAGTGCAGTTTACTGAAGCTGAATATGATATCTACACCAAATTTAACGACAAAATTGCCAGCAACGAAACTGTATGGGTTGGCGTAAAAGAACGATTTGAGGGCAAGATTTCCAATGTAGAGGTCGAGCCATCAAAGGAAATAACCGCCGATTTGCGTACAGGCAAAGCAACAATCGCCCAAGACCCCACTCTTTATGATGTAACTCTTACCATAAAGGCAGAGGTTGTGGAAACCGATTCTGCGATTTCAGCTTCGGGGACACCCATTCGCGTAGGCGAAGAAGTTGCAGTCCGCGGCAAAGGCGTGGCAGGGTTCGGCTTTGTTATAGACCTTAAGACAATCGCAGAGTAATCAAAGGAAAGGTGGACATAAATTATGATAAATAAAGAGGGAAAACTTTTTGGTAAAATCAGCATTATAGATATTGTTGCAGTTCTTGCGATACTGGCTGCGGCATTTGGCGTGTATACAAGGTTTTTTGTAGGAAACGAGAGGGTTGAAACCGCTTCAAGCCAAATTGAATACACAATGAAGGTGGCAGAGGTGCGACAAGGCACTGTTGATGCCCTTAAGAACTTCGGTGGACCTATATACGACGATACCACCAAGGAATATCTTGGCGAAATAGTTGATGTAACTTATAAAGATGCCATAAAGGGTGTCGAGCTTTTAAATGGCGACAAAAAAGAAAGTACTGTTCCTGACCGTTTTGACGCAATAATAACCGTCAGGGTTGACGGCAAAATAAATCAATCCGGATTCTACACAAACAACAATCAGGATATATCAGCAGGGGCGTCAAAGCTTTTCAACGCAAAAGCGGTAACTACCACAGGTACTATTCTTGATGTGTATGAAGTAAAGCAGTAAACTTTATGGGGTGGTGGCGTATGCTACGCCCCATAATTTGACTTTTGAATAACTTATGCCGGCTATATACTTGGGGGTGCTTTATGTTTAAAAGATTTTTACATTATTATAAACCATACATCTGGATAGTGGTTTTTGATTTGTTGTGCGCGGCACTTTCAACTGTGTGCGAGCTGGTTTTTCCGCTGATTGTCCGCACAATCACCAATACTGCCATGACTGATGCCACAAGCCTGATGCTTTCCACAGTATTGCGTCTTGGCGGTGTTTATCTGTTTTTGAGGTTGGTCGATACTGTAGCAAACTTTTATATGGCAAATATGGGACACATTATGGGTGCCAAACTTGAAACCGATATGCGTCGCGACCTTTTTGACCATCTTGAAAAGTTGCCGTTCTCGTACTACGACAATACCAAGGTGGGGCAGATAATGTCCAGAGTTACCTCTGACCTTTTTGATGTAACCGAGTTTTCGCATCACTTCCCTGAAGAAGTGTTTATTGCCACCATAAAAATTGTGGGCTCATTTGTTATTCTTTCAAGAATAAATTTTGTATTTACCATATTGATTTTTATGCTTTTGCCCCTTATGCTGGTATCCGTTTTCACTTTTCGCAAGAATATGAAAAGTGCTTTCAAGACACAGCGAAAGCAAGTCGGCGAACTTAACGCCGACCTTGAGGATAGCCTTTTGGGTATCAGGGTGGTAAAAAGTTTTGCCAACGAAGACCTTGAACGCGCTAAGTTTAGAAAAGGCAACCAAATGTTCTTTGAAACAAAAAAGAATGCCTACAAGTATATGGCGTTGTTTCAGGCAGGGACACGATTTTTTGACGGTGTAATGTATATCGCCATCATCGTTCTTGGCTCAATATTTATGATAAACGCATATCTTTCCCCTGCAGACCTGATTGCATATCTTTTGTATATTCAGACGCTGATAACCTCTATCCGCAAAATTGTGGAGTTTACCGAGCAATTTCAAAAGGGGATAACAGGAATTGAAAGATTTTATGAAATTATGGACGAGCCGGTAACCATTCACGATGAAGAAAACGCAACAGCACTTGAAAACATTGAGGGGAATGTGGAGTTCAGGGATGTATGCTTTAAATATTCTGACAATACCAAAGAGGTCCTTACCCGAATAAATCTCGATATAAAAAAGGGCGAGCGCATTGCCTTTGTAGGACCTTCAGGCGGTGGCAAAACCACTCTTTGCAATCTTCTCCCCCGATTTTATGACCTGAACGAGGGCAGCATTCTCATAGACGGCAAGGATATTAAAGAGCTTACGCTCAAATCTTTAAGAGAAAATATCGGTATGGTTCAGCAAGATGTGTATCTTTTTAGTGGTACTGTTTACGAAAACATACTCTACGGCAAGCCGGATGCAAGTCGAAGTGAAGTTATAGATGCTGCCAAGGCGGCAGGTGCGCACGATTTTATTATGCAGCTTAAGGATGGTTATGATACTTATGTGGGCGAGCGCGGACTTAAACTGTCCGGCGGGCAAAAACAACGGGTTTCCATTGCAAGATTATTCCTTAAAAATCCCCCCATCCTTATTCTTGACGAGGCGACCTCGGCGCTTGACAACGAAAGCGAGTTGCTTGTTCAACGGTCTCTTGAAAGGCTGTCCAAGGGCAGAACCACCTTTACTATAGCCCACAGGCTAACCACCATAAAAAATGCCACCAGAATTTTTGTTCTTACCGCTGACGGCATAGTCGAAGAAGGAACTCATGCCCAGCTAATGCAACAAAATGGCGAATATGCCAAGCTTTATTCATTATATGAAACACTTTAAATATAATATGGAATATATTTTTATAACTAACATAAATTAATGTTAAAAGGAACATTAATGAAAGGGTGTGTTATTTATAAAAATTAATTGGAAAGCTCTTATCTGGTGCATCGCCATTCCCTTGTTTGTTGGTGCATTATCCGGAATTTTGACCAGTGGAGGTATGCAGGATTTTGATATGGTCGCAAAGCCGCCATTATCACCGCCCGGATGGATTTTTCCTGTTGTATGGACAATTCTTTATACTCTTATGGGGATTGCCTCCTACCTTGTTCTGTATTCAAAAAAACCGGCGGAGCAAATATCAAAGGCTTTGACTACATATGCGGTTCAGCTTGGCTTTAACTTCTTTTGGTCAATAATTTTCTTCAACCTTAAAGAGTATCTTTTTGCTTTTTTCTGGTTGGTTGCGCTATTTGTCTTTATCATCATAACTACTGTTCAGTTCTGGAGAATTGACCGAAGTGCAGGAGTGCTTATGCTGCCTTATATTCTGTGGGTAACATTTGCAGGATACCTTAACTATGCAATCTATTTGCTTAATTAATGATTACCCCGGCTATGTAAAAAAAAAGAGGATGTTTAAAAACGAATTTCGTTTTTAAACAGCCTCTTAAATATTTAGCTGAATATTATATCGTCTGTGAAGTCTGTGGGAGCAACATCAATATCGTTGTAGGACATAATACCCGTTCCTGCAGGAACAAGTTTACCGATAATAACATTTTCCTTAAGACCGAGAAGCGGGTCAATCTTGCCCTTGATAGCAGCATCCGTAAGAACTCTGGTTGTTTCCTGGAAGGATGCGGCTGAAAGGAATGAATCCGTAGCAAGAGCAGCTTTGGTAATACCCATAAGAACTTCAGAATGAACAGCCTCTTTCTTGCCTTGGGCACGCATCTCCTGGTTAACTCTTTCAAGCTCGTATCTCTCAACAAGCGAACCTGTCAGGAATTCTGTATCGCCTGAATCCTCTACCTTAACCTTGTGCATCATCTGTCTTACGATAACTTCGATATGCTTGTCGTTAATATCAACACCCTGAAGTCTGTAAACTCTTTGAACTTCCTGGATAAGGTAATCCTGAACTGCAGTGTAACCCTTGATAGCCAAGATGTCGTGCGGATTTACTGAACCCTCGGTAAGTTCATCACCTGCGGCAAGAATCTGGTCTTCACGGACCTTAATCCTTGAACCATAAGGTATGAGGTAGGTTGCTGCGTTTCCTGACTCGTCATCAAGAATTGTAATTTCGCGTTTTTTCTTATTCTCGGTAATCTTAACTCTACCACCAATTTCAGCAATGATTGCAAGGCCCTTTGGCTTTCTTGCTTCAAAAAGTTCCTCAACACGGGGAAGACCCTGCGTAATATCATCACCCGCAACACCGCCGGCGTGGAATGTACGCATTGTAAGCTGTGTACCAGGCTCACCGATGGACTGTGCTGCGATAATACCAACTGCTTCGCCGATATTTACAGCTTCGCCATTTGCAAGGTTGTGGCCATAACATTTTGCACAAACACCAACTCGTGAACGGCACTTGAGTACACTGCGGATTTTAACTTGTTCAACACCTGCAGCTACAATTCTGTCTGCCATATCGGATGAAATCATAACACCCTTTTCGCACAGAAGTTCGCCATCCGGGCTTACAACATTTTCGCAAGTGGTTCTGCCGACAAGTCTGTCTTTGAGCTTTTCGATAACTTCGTTACCATCCTTTATATCTGCTGCGATAATACCATCATCGGTTCCGCAATCATCTTCACGGATGATAACCTCTTGCGAAACATCAACCAGACGACGGGTAAGATAACCTGAGTCGGCTGTACGAAGCGCGGTATCTGTAAGACCTTTACGGGCACCGTGAGTTGAAATAAAGTACTCAAGTACGGTAAGACCTTCACGGAAGTTAGCCTTAATCGGAATCTCGATTGTACGACCGGATGTATCTGCCATAAGACCACGCATAGCGCCAAGCTGACGAATCTGGTTCACACTACCACGGGCACCGGAGTTAGCCATCATAAAGATAGGATTAAGCTCGTCGAGGTTCTTCATAAGTGCGTCTGTAACCTTGTTTGAAGTTTCAGACCAAATAGCAATAACCTTTTCGTATCTTTCTTCGTCGGTAAGAAGACCACGGAGGTACTTCTTTGTAACCTTATCAATTTCTTCTTCTGCCGCTGCAAGAAGAGCCTTCTTTTCTTCAGGAATTTCAATATCAGAAACGCCAACGGTAATAGCACCACGGGTTGAATACTTAAAGCCCATTGCCTTAACATCGTCAAGAAGAACTGCGGTTTCGGTAATACCATGAATTTTGATGCTCTTGTCAATAATCTGACCAAGCTTCTTTTTGTCAACACGGAAAGCAACTTCAAGAGCAAGCTTGTTTTCCGGAAGACTTCTGTCAACAAAGCCCAAATCCTGCGGGATTTTCTCGTTGAAAATAAGTCTGCCGACTGTTGCATCGATAATACCGGTTACAACCTCGCCATCTATTTCACGAGTCACACGAACACGGATAGGTGCGTGAAGACCTACTGCACCATTGGCATACGCCAAAATCGCCTCGTCTTCAGAGCAGAACACCTTTCCGGCACCAAACTCGTCATCTATCTGGATTGTAAGGTAGTAACTTCCCAGTACCATATCCTGTGTAGGAACTGTAACAGGATTACCATCCTGAGGCTTAAGAAGGTTGTTTGCTGAAAGCATCAGGAACCTTGCCTCTGCCTGAGCCTCGGCTGAAAGTGGAAGATGGACAGCCATCTGGTCACCGTCGAAGTCCGCATTGAAGGCGGTACAAACAAGTGGATGAAGCTTAAGGGCTTTACCTTCTACCAAAACAGGCTCAAATGCCTGGATACCAAGTCTATGAAGTGTAGGTGCACGGTTGAGAAGAACCGGATGCTCTGAAATTACGCTTTCAAGCACATCCCAAACCTCGGGGCGAACTCTCTCTACCATTCTCTTTGCCGATTTGATGTTGTGAGCAAGACCGGCATTAACCAATCTCTTCATAACAAATGGCTTGAATAGTTCAAGTGCCATCCTCTTAGGAAGACCACACTGATAAATCTTAAGTTCAGGACCAACAACGATAACCGAACGACCTGAATAGTCAACACGCTTACCAAGAAGGTTTTGACGGAAACGACCCTGCTTACCCTTGAGCATATCTGAAAGGGACTTAAGAGGACGATTTCCGGGGCCTGTAACAGGCCTGCCGCGTCTGCCGTTGTCGATTAGTGCATCAACAGCTTCCTGCAGCATTCTCTTTTCGTTTCTTACAATTATTTCAGGAGCGCCCAGGTCCAAAAGTCTTTTAAGTCTGTTGTTGCGGTTTATAACCCTTCTGTAAAGGTCATTAAGGTCAGATGTTGCAAATCTGCCACCGTCAAGCTGAACCATAGGTCTGATTTCCGGAGGAATAACCGGAAGTACAGGCATAATCATCCACTCAGGCTTATTTCCTGACTGACGGAATGATTCAACAACCTCAAGGCGTCTTACTGTACGGATTTTCTTTTGACCCTTTGCACCATCAAGGTCTGCCTTAAGCTCTTCATAAAGTGCATCAAGGTCGATTGCCTGAAGCATTTCAAGAATTGCCTCAGCACCCATGCCTGCCTTGAATGCGCCTTCACCGTATTTTTCAACCTCTTCGCGATATTCCTTTTCGCCAAGAATCTGATTTTTCATCAGACCGGTTTTGCCGGGGTCAATT
>JAZNAJ010000034.1:0-5300 GCA_045586445.1 Clostridia bacterium
TTTTCGGTCATACCCCAATCAATGAGGGGGTAATTAAACTCGTGTACTCTCTGAGGCTCATCTGCTGCAATGCCGATGTACTGCTCGATTTCATAATCTTTAGAAAGACCACGGAGATAGTGATTTATTACCCTTGTTTTCAAGGTTGCCGTACACCAACGATTCCTCGGCCCCGCCCAACTGAATCCTTTTCTACCTTGAAGTTCGGGGTTTCTTCGTTTAGGTTCGTGTTCAAAGAAAAGGTATTCAAAGCTGTCTTTTCCTTTTAGTCTTGTTATAGGTCTGTCAATGTACTTTTCAAGTTTATCAATGTGTCTGTACATCGCATCAAACTCAAGTCCGGTATCGCAGAACAAAATAATATCCACGGGCATCCCTTCTTCAAGCATTCGAAGAAGCATAGCCGTGGAGTCTTTGCCACCGGACAGCGATACAATATGTAATTTTGGTTTACTCAATGTAAGACCTCCTTATATAAATAAAATACCTCGGTCGTCATAAACTGAAGTACCAGATTCTCCGCCACAGCGTATTGCTCGGTCAAGTGCCATTATGAGGGCAACGGCACCGTCAATCTTCTCTGTAGATTTTTCCTTGTCGGGCTTGATGTTTCCCGCCGGGTCTGTTCGTATAAAAATGTTATCCATCATCCATCGAAGAACCGGGTGTCCGCTGTGTGCCATTTTTTCTTCAAGGGTCAGTTTCATCAACTCCTTTGTCGGAGGACTCATGTCCTTAAACCCTTGCCCGAAAGGTACAACAGTGAATCCCATACCTTCAAGGTTCTGAACCATTTGCACCGCACCCCAGCGGTCAAATGCTATTTCTTTTATGTTATATTTCTTGCCGAGTTCTTCTATGAAGTTTTCAATAAAGCCATAGTGAACAACATTTCCTTCGGTCGTCTTAAGATAACCTTGGCGTTCCCATACATCATACGGTACATGGTCTCTTCGAACACGAAGGTCAAGGTTGTCTTCCGGTATCCAAAAGTACGGCAGTACAGCGTATTTATCATCTTCATCTTCCGGTGGGAAGACAAGAACAAAGGCAGTGATATCGGTAGTGGATGAAAGGTCAAGACCACCATAACATACACGCCCTTCAAGTGAATCGGGATTTGCCGGGAACGAGCATTTATCCCATTTGTCCATTGGCATCCATCGTACTGCCTGTTTTACCCATTGATTTAAGCGAAGCTGTCTAAAACTGTTCTCCTCGGCAGGGTTTTGTTTTGCCGATTCACAGGCTGCCTCTACTTTATCAATGCCTACTGTTATGCCGAGTGAGGGGTTTGCTTTTGCCCACACCTTCGGGTCAGTCCAATCATCGTTCTCATCTGCTCCATATATAACAGGATAGAATGTAGGGTCGATTTTTCTACCTTCCATTATGTCTTTAGCTTTTTGGTGAGTTTCATAACAAATACTGTTAGTGTCTGTTCCTGCTGTAGTAATCAGAAAGTATAATGGTTGCATACGAGCATCACCGGAACCCTTTGTCATGACATCAAAGAGTTTTCTGTTTGGCTGTGTATGAAGCTCATCAAACAGCACTCCGTGGATGTTGAAGCCGTGCTTTGAATAGGCTTCGGCTGAAAGAACCTGGTAGAAACTGTTTGTAGGTTCGTATACAATTCTTTTCTGCGACGCAAGTATTTTTACTCGTTTATTCAGAGCCGGACACATTCTTACCATATCAGCTGCAACCTCAAAAACGATTGACGCCTGCTGTCGGTCAGCCGCACAACCATAGACCTCGGCTCGTTCTTCACCATCACCGCAAGTGAGCAAAAGAGCAATGGCGGCTGCAAGTTCCGATTTGCCCATTTTCTTTGGTATTTCTACATATGCATAATTGAACTGTCTATACCCGTTAGGTTTCATTGTACCGAAAAGGTCTCGGATAATCTGTTCTTGCCAATCAATTAACTCGAAAGGCTTACCCGCCCAGGAACCTTTTGTATGGCAAAGGCACTGCACAAAGTCAACAGCATAATCAGCAGCATCTTTATCGTAGTAAGAGTCTTTTGACATAAACTTTGTCGGTTTATATTTTTTCAGCTTTCTCACGCTGTTACCTCCTTTATGAGTAATAAAAAAACAGCCCTGTAGGCTGCTACGAGAGAAAGAGCCGAACGGCTCCTTCAGTTATATGTGATTAAAACATACTTGCTAAAATAATGGGTTGAGGAATAACAGTCTGAACCATCCTCTTCGTTGACCACTTCATCAACAAGGTTGAGGTTGAAGTTATTCTTAATTAGCACATTAAGAAATGCGTGGTCGTGCTTCCAATCACCCCAGGAAATGTCAATTGCTATCGTTCCATCCGCTGTAAGTTCGACATTGTAATATCTTCCGTTTTCTTCGAGCTTGTTGCCGATGTCTCTTATAAGCTTCATCTTATCTTTTCTTGTCATTGCTTTTCCCTCCATTTCTTATTTTGCCATTTGCTGAATGCACCAGGCAATTGCGTGTCCGTTGTCTTCAAACGAAATTTCAGAGGTTTTTATAAGGGAAATTCTGCATTCGCAATCTGCAAGTCCGGTCTCTTTAGGGGTTTCAATGAACTCCCAAATCTCTGCGATAAATCCGCCTCTCCAATTTACATCTGTTACGAAAACCTTGTCTCCGTACTGTAAAACGGCTCCGTAGCTTGCTGAAACATTGCACTGTAATTTTTCCATTGTTGTAAAGCCTGCCATTGTTTTGTCCTCCTTAATCGTTGATTACCACTGCTTTGTAGTATCCGAAAGCGTCTCTTGCAATTCCGTAGTTGCATTCAACCCCGTACTTGCGGTCAAAGGCTTTTGCTTTCTTCGCAAGGTTTGTAGCTGCGTTTCTGCTTTCTTCTCTTGTCATTCCTTCGAAGCGGTATTCTCCGGTCTTCTGAAGGGTGCGAATCTGTTCGTTAAGGTTTGTCATTGTTGTGTCCTCCGTTCTTTATTGTGTACCCATATTAACTCTAAAAGCACATAATATCCAGTCATTTCGGAGATATATATTACACAAACATTAGGCTTAAATACTGTGTATATTTGTACGAGAGAAAGAGCCTATAAAAGACTCCTTCCTGTTATTATTTTATGCCGTTGTCGAACCTTTCTTTAAGGTAGCAATAGCAATAGATGTTGTATTCGCCTTTGTTCGGATTCAAGCGAAAGAGGTATGTGTGTTTCTCTGTATCCGCTCTGAACCCGTAATGGTTTCTGTCATCGTTAAAAGCACTGTTCGAGTTCGCATTACAGTATGCTTTAAGATGCTCTCTGCAAGAGAGCACTTTTCCGTATTCGGCTGCGAAACGAAGGGTGTTTATAACAATGTCGAATTCCTGGGTAAAGGCAGCCGTTTTAAATTCGGTCATCAATTCATTCCAGGTTGAATAAAACTCTTTCCCGGTACTGCCGAAATCGGCTCGTAGGTAACCGATGCAACCGAGTTCTTCATACCCGTTGGGGGATTGCTTAAAAGTATAAGGCCTTTCAATTGCTGTTAATGCTCTGAATGTCATTTTCTTGCCCCTCCTTAACCTTCTACAATCTTGTATCCGTTGTATTTGAAATTTTTAACCATCTCAATGGCTGTTTGAAGAGCTATAACAAAGTCCTCTGTTTGTTCAATAGTTTTTGTTCCGCAAGCTGACCAGTTGAGTCCGAGCTGAATGGTTGCATTAGGGTCTCCCCAGGTGGGCAACTCGTATGCTTCGATTCTGTCATCGGAAAGGAGCCTAATTTCCTTTGTAAGGGCTCTGTATTCGTTTCTGAATTCTTCGTAAGCAACTGTCTTTACCATTTCAAAAGCCTCCTTAACGCTCAATTCTGAAAAGGAAATCGCCGTCGTTGGAAACTGCGAAATCGGTTACAATGCAATCATCAAATGTGTCGGGGATGGACTTCATCGAGCCTTCGAAGAAAGTCTTGTCCAGGCTTGTGTTTGCAAGGGTTACTGTTGCGTTTCGGTTAATCAGTTCGTAAAATTTGTAAAGCTTAATCATTGGAATGTCCTCCGTTCTTTATTGTGTACCCATATTAACTCTAAAAGCCTGATATATCCAGTCATTTCGGAGATATATATTACACAATCATTCGGGAGGAAAACTGTGTATTTTATTGCACCATTTCCACTGTGTGCTTATGGATGACATCAAGGATTTTGTCCTGTTCGGAAACGGGTAGACCGAGAGTTTCAAGAGACTCACGGATTCCGCAATCAGGGCATATCATAGTTTCGTTGTCTGTTCTTGAAAGAGCAGGAACACCGATATATTCTTTTCCGCATTTGGGGCATATACCCCTGCGTGTATTATTGGTTTTCATAGTGAACCTCCTTATAACTTTCAGCATAGGCTTTCATAAGATAAAGCTGTTCGAACCTGAAATTTCTGTAACCCTCACTGCAAACGGAAATGTATCCGGTGGAGGGTAAACCCAAAGGTCGGTCTTCGTGCATAATGTAAATGAAACAATCACGCTCTCTGACCTTGTCGGTTACAATACCTTTGATTTTCAAGCGGAGTTCCTTTTTATAATAGAAATCCGGATAGCCTTCATATCGGTCGAGTCTTAACTCATCCCTTTCATCGACTTCCCAAACCCCCAAAGGTACTCTCGAACCCTTTTTCGGTTCGACTGTAAGGTAAGAACCTGTCTTACTGCCTTTGAAAAGCAATTGATAATCTTCAAGCCAGGCCGTGCCTATGACTTTTGCATTGGGGCAGCGGTAACGCATTTGAGCAACATTCAGGTTGCTACCATAAGCTACATAGTATCGTTTGTTCATTTTTTATCATCCTTTCCGAAAGGGTATCCCTTTCACCACCTTAAGGACGGTCAAGCCGTCCGAGGTGTTTATAGGGTCTGTCCCTTCGGTCAATTTTTGGTTAACCGCTGTTCCTTCAAGCTGCGTCTCTTCCGTTACGGAAGGCTGCATCTCCTGTAAGGTTTTTTGTAAGGAAATCTCTTGCTGTTTCAAACTCCTCACCGATGAAACCCAAGCGGAGTAACCAGGTTCTCATTGCGTATTTTGGGTTTTCGTTCTGCTGTGGTTTCGAACTTGCTGTTCTTACTTCCTTTGCCATTTGACTGAGGGCAAGGCAAAGCTGAATGTAGCTTTTTAGCTGTCCTGCGTGGATGCCGTTTCTTCTTTCGGCAGTCGGTGCATAGAATTGGAAAAGCCTGAACTCAACTGTACCCTTTGTGAAGGTTGCGTGGAGGTTAAGCATATGGTATCTGCTGTCGTTGTAGTGTCCGCTTCTGTTCCAAGAAGCTCCTTGTGTTCCGTACCAAATGTCTGCAAGGT
>JAZNAJ010000035.1:0-3998 GCA_045586445.1 Clostridia bacterium
ATTATGAAGAGTTTTTGCTTAAAGGTACAGTGATTGCTGAACCGGGCTGGACCAGGTATGACGAATATACCCGAAAGGACAAAATTTTACCTGCACTCGAAAAGGGTGATGTGGTAAACATAAATTTTGAGCCTGTAGAAAAACAGACAAGTCCGCCAAAACACTATACAATCGAAACCCTTAATAATTATCTCAAAAATCCCTTTAAGGATGAAAAACAAAACCATAGCGAGCAAGAGGAAGAAGCTGCGGAGTACAAGGCTATGTTTGAGGGATTGGAACTTGGAACAGAAGCTACCCGTACAGGAATTATAGATAATGCCAGAAAAAGTGAGTATATATTATTGAAAAAGGATACATATACTATTTTGCCGGCAGGAGAAAATCTTGTTAAGTCGCTTGGGCGGATGAATATAAGCATGGACAAATTCAAAACTTCGCAGATGGGCGTTGCGTTAAAAAAAGTTTTTCGCGGCGAAAATACTGTTGATGAAGCGGTAAATATGGTGAAAAAGGAGATAGCCGAAGTCTTTGATTCGGCAAATCCCGATTCCGAAAATTTTGACGGTTTTGTCGGGGATGTGATAGGCAAATGTCCGGTTTGCGGCAAAGATGTTGTCAGAACAAGCTTTGGATATGGTTGCAGCGGTTATCGTGAAGGGTGCAAGTTTTCAGCAGGAAATGTAATTTGTGATAAGATTATATCCATCAACACAATGCGTGAATTACTTGAAAAAGGTTCTACTTCACTTATAACAGGGTTTATTTCAAAGAAATCCGGCAAGGAGTTTTCGGCAAAACTTTCTATTGAAGATGGAAAATTAACTTTTAAGTTTTAAGTTTTATGTAGATGTTCCAATAAGGGGACAAATAAATAAAAATTACGGATAGAGGAAGATTATGTTTCGCATTTTAAAAAAAGAATTACTTAATCCAACTGTTACTCTTATAGAGGTAGAGGCGCCTCTTGTTGCCAAAAAGGCAAAGGCGGGACAGTTTATAATTTTAAGAGTGGATGACCAAGGCGAACGCATACCTTTGACGGTTGCGGATTATGATAGAGAAAAAGGCACAATCACCATTATTTTCCAGATTGTGGGTGCAACAACTGAAAAATTAAATACATTGAATGAAGGCGACTATATCTGCGACTTCGTAGGACCGCTTGGTCAGGCATCAGAAGTTACAGGCTTTAAAAAGGTCGCAGTTGTGGGTGGAGGTGTAGGCTGTGCAATTGCATATCCTACGGCAAAGGCACTCAAGGAGAATGGCGCAGTAGTACATTCAATTGTTGGCTTTAGAAATAAAGATCTGGTTATATTAGAAGATAAATTTGACAAGGTTTCAGAAAAACTGGTGATTATGACAGATGATGGTTCTTATGGGGAAAAAGGGCTTGTGACAGATGCTCTTCGCAAACTGATTGAGAGTGGCGAGGAATATGACCGGGTTATTGCAATAGGTCCACTTGTTATGATGAAGTTTGTTGCAAAGCTGACTAAGGAATTTGGAATTAAAACCATAGTAAGTATGAATCCTATTATGATAGACGGGACAGGTATGTGTGGTGGTTGCAGACTGACAGTTGGCAACGAGGTGAAGTTTGCGTGTGTTGATGGCCCGGATTTCGACGGACATCTCGTTGACTTTGATGAGGCAATACGCCGGGCATCGATATATGGTGAAATCGAGCGTCATAATCACGAAGCAACCTGCAATCTCTTGAAGGGGGGTATCAAAAATGCCTAATATGTCACCTTGCAAGAATGAAATGCGGGTCCAAGACCCAAATGTCAGAAATAAAAACTTTGATGAGGTTGCTCTTGGATATACCCCTGAACAGGCTATTGACGAGGCGAAGAGATGCCTTAATTGTAAAAATAAACCCTGTGTGACAGGTTGCCCTGTGCAGATTGATATTCCTGAGTTTATTTCAAAGGTCGCCGAAGGCGATTTTGAAGGTGCTTATGATGTAATTTATAAATTCAGCTCACTGCCTGCCGTTTGTGGCAGAGTATGTCCTCAAGAAACACAGTGTGAATCGAAATGTGTGCGTGGTATAAAGGGTGAGCCGGTTGCAATAGGCAGGCTTGAACGATTTGTTGCAGATTATTGTATGAATCTACCTGAAAAAAAGGAAACATTAAAAATAGAAAAAAATGGGAACAAGGTGGCGGTTATAGGCTCAGGTCCATCCGGGCTCACTTGTGCAGGGGATTTGGCAAAGTTGGGCTACAGTGTAACTATTTTTGAAGCACTGCATATATCGGGCGGGGTATTGGTGTATGGAATACCGGAATTCAGACTTCCCAAAGATATAGTAAAAAGGGAAATTGAAAAGTTAAAGGCACTTGGTGTAAATATAGTAACAAATGCGGTTATTGGCAAAACACTTACAATTGATGAACTTTTTGAAGATGGATTCAAAGCTATATTTATTGGTTCGGGTGCCGGATTGCCAAAATTTATGAACATTCCGGGCGAGAACTTAAATGGGGTATATTCTGCTAACGAATTTTTGACCAGAATAAACCTGATGAAAGCATATAAGGAAAATTCATCCACCCCGATACTTAAGGCAAAGCGTGTTGCCGTAGTCGGCGGGGGAAATGTTGCAATGGATGCCGCACGATGTGCAAAACGCCTTGGCGCAGAGAAAACCTATATAGTATATCGTCGCTCTATGGATGAGATGCCTGCTCGCCGTGAAGAAGTTGAGCACGCAGAGGAAGAGGGCATAGTCTTTTTAACCCTTAATAATCCGATAGAAATTCTGGGGAATGAAGATTACTTTGTATCGGGAATGAAGTGTGTTAAAATGGAGCTTGGCGAGCCTGACAAATCAGGAAGACGCAGCCCGGTTGCAGTGGAGGGAAGTGAATATGTCCTTGATGTTGATGCGGTTATTATGTCTATAGGGACATCACCAAATCCACTCATACGCAATACCACCGATGGCCTTGAAACAGACCGCAGGGGTTGTATTGTTACCAAAGATTACAGTGGTCTGACTTCAAGAGATGGGGTCTATGCCGGTGGCGATGCTGTAACCGGTGCGGCTACAGTAATTTTGGCAATGGGTGCCGGGAAAAATGCTGCAAAGGCGATTGACGAATATATAAAGAAGAAATAGCTGTTTATAATAAGTTAAAATATAAAGGGAGCGATGTATACAATACTTAGGTTGCATCGCTCTCTATTCTTGATACTAGACAGGCTTGTTTTAAGTGCAGTGGCATTTATCAAAAAAAGGTCAAAAAAGAAGGAAAAAAGTACTTGACAAAGGTGGCGGGATGTGGTAATATAAACGAGTTGCGCCGCGGAAGGGAAGCAAGGCTGAAAAAAGTAAAAAAACTTTAAAAAAAGTCTTGACAAACAGAAGATGGTGTGATAAGATAGATAGGCTCTCTCGTGAGAGGGAAGCGCAAAACCTCAGTAAAAACTGAGGTATGATGTTTGAAAAGTACACAGTGAGAAAAGCGGTAATATTAAGTACGAGTATGTACAGTATTACGACAATTGCACAAGGTTTAGTGACCTTGTCAATTCCAACAAAGTTTTAGCGAACTTTACAAAAAACGTTAGTATTCAAAATTGAGCTAATCAATTTTCGGAAATTTTTTCGAGAGTTTGATCCTGGCTCAGGACGAACGCTGGCGGCGTGCCTAACACATGCAAGTCGAGCGAGAATCTTTTAAATGAGTTTTTCGGAATGAATTTGAAAGAGGAAAGCGGCGGACGGGTGAGTAACGCGTGAGTAACCTGCCTTCAGGAGGGGGACAACATTCCGAAAGGGATGCTAATACCGCATAACATTGCGAAATCGCATGGTTTTACAATCAAAGATTTATCGCCTGAAGATGGACTCGCGTCTGATTAGATAGTTGGTGAGGTAACGGCTCACCAAGTCGACGATCAGTAGCCGAACTGAGAGGTTGATCGGCCACATTGGGACTGAGACACGGCCCAGACTCCTACGGGAGGCAGCAGTGGGGGAT
>JAZNAJ010000036.1:0-5657 GCA_045586445.1 Clostridia bacterium
AGATTCTACCATTGAACTACACCCGCGTGCTTGTCTGTATCGCTCTGCGACCGACTTAGATATTATAACAGTAAGACAGTGAAATGTCAAGACCTTTTTTAAAATATTTTTTCGAATATCAAAATTACAACATTTTAATATAATAAAAAATAATTTAAAACACTTGACATACTTTGTTTGTTATGGTACAATTAACTGGAATTAATATAAAGGCGTTGACGAAGAGGGCGTCTATACTTATACTTGGAGAGAAATGGCGGGTGGTGCGAGCCATAGTGGAGGTATTGATGTTTGTAGCTTCCGAGCCGGGAGGAAGAAAGCAGTTTTGTGATTAGACCCTCCCCGTGACTGCTGCGTAAAGGCATAAGGGTTGTTGGACCTTGATAAGTGGCGGTGTTTATCATCGCAATTTGAGTGGTACCGCGGGTGAAAGTTTACACTCGTCTCAAAGGTTAAATATTAACTTTGAGGCGAGATTTTTTTTGCCTCAGGAATGGAGAAGAATATGGAAAATATGCGGGATGTTAATCTTAAAATTAAAGAAATGGCACAACGAATACATGAGCTTCGTGAAATTGAGGGGTACTCGATTGAAGACATGGCAAAGAGTACAGGCGTTTCGATTGAAGAATATACTGCTTGCGAAAATGGCAGCAAAGACCTTAACTTTGCGTTTATTTATCGTTGTGCTGCTGCCCTTGGTGTAAATGTTACCGATATAATCGAAGGGTATAGCCCCAACCTTAAGTCATATACTGTTACCCGTTCAGGTGCAGGGCAACAGATAGGGAAGGCACATGGTATGACATACCACAATCTGGCGTATGCTTTTAAAAATCGTATTGCCGAACCACTTTTTGTGCATAGTGTATACAATGAAGCAGCACAAAATGCAGACATTGAACTGACTACACATGCAGGTCAGGAATGCGATATAGTAATTGATGGACACCTTATGGTACAGGTTGGCGAACATAAAGAAGTGCTTGGCCCCGGGGACAGTATTTATTATAACAGTGATACACCGCATGGTATGATTGCTGTAAATGGGAAAGACTGTAATTTTTATGCAATTGTTCTTCGTAACGATGTTAAGAAGGGCGAAGATATTGAAACATCCGATAAGATTATGAAGAACATAATTGGTACAGTACACAGAGATACAAAGGACAGGATTTATCACAATTTTATTGATGTTGAAGAAGACGAAAACGGCACACCAACTTCAATAAAGTTTAAAAATACCGAGAAATTTAATTTCGCATTTGACCTTGTGGACAAGCTTGCTGAAAAAGACCCCAACAAGCTTGCTATGTTGCATATTTCAAAGGATAAGACAGAGAGACGATTTACCTTTAATGATATGAAAAAGGCGTCAAACCAATGTGCAAACTATTTTGCGTCATTGGGCATTAAAAAGGGCGACAGAGTGCTTCTTGTTCTTAAAAGGCACTATCAGTTCTGGTTGGCTATGCTGGGTCTTAACAAACTTGGTGCTATAGCGATTCCGGCGGTAAATCAGCTTCAGGAACACGATTTTGAATACAGATTCTATTCTGCCGGAGTAAATACCGTTATTTCTACTGCGGACGGTGATACTGCACACCAGATAGATATTGCTGCTGAAAAATGTCCTATGCTTGAAAACAAGATTATTGTTGGCGGCGAAAGGGACGGCTGGAGAAACTTTGACGAGGATTACAAAAGATTCAGCACGCATTTTGAAAGAACAGAAGATTCACCCGGCGGTGATGATTTGATGGTAATGTTCTTTACCTCCGGAACTTCGGGATACCCCAAAATTGCAGCACATAATTATAAGTATGCATTAGGGCACTTCCATACGGCAAAATACTGGCATAATGTTGACCCAGATGGATTACACTTTACCATTTCGGACACCGGTTGGGCAAAGGCTATGTGGGGCAAACTCTATGGACAATGGCTTTGTGAAGCGGCAACATTTGTTTATGACTTTGACAGATTTGATGCGGCTGATATATTGCCAATGTTTGCAAAGTATCATATAACAACTTTCTGTGCACCGCCAACAATGCTCAGAATGATGATAAAGCAAGATATTTCAAAGTATGATTTTTCTTCTGTAAAGCATATGACCACAGCAGGCGAGGCTTTGAACCCTGAGGTCTATCGTCAATTTGAGAAGGCGACAGGGCTGCAGATACTGGAGGGTTTTGGTCAGTCAGAGAGTACAATGATTATAGGCAACCTTGTGGGCGAACCTCACAAAATTGGTTCAATGGGCAAGCCTGCACCAATCTATGATGTAAAACTTGTTGACAGTGATGGCAACCCGGTTAAGACAAGTGAGTCAGGTGAAATTGTTGTCGATGTAAGTAATGGCGCACCATGTGGGTTGTTCACGGGTTACTATGGCGACGAAGAAAAAACCAAAGAAGTTTGGTATGATGGTTATTATCATACAGGCGATGTTGCTTGGCGTGATGAAGACGGATTTTATTGGTATGTGGGGCGTGCGGATGATGTTATCAAGTCATCAGGCTACCGCATAGGTCCGTTTGAGATTGAGAGCGTGATTATGGAGCTTCCTTATGTCCTGGAATGTGGCGTTTCGGCTGTTCCTGATGAGGTAAGAGGGCAAATAGTAAAAGCAAGTATAGTTTTGGTTGATGGAACAGAAGGAACAGAAGAGCTTAAAAAAGAAATCCAAAATTATGTTAAGGAAAAGACCGCGCCTTATAAGTATCCAAGAATAGTTGAATTTAAGGATAGCTTGCCAAAAACAGTAAGCGGAAAAATTCAAAGAAACAAACTTTAAAGAAAAATTAATACCGGTGCATCTGTTTTGGAAGCATCGGTATTTTTTTTGTTAAGAACTAATAGTATTTGGTATATAATAGATATATAAAGCACAGGGTTTGCTTTGATGCAACCTGAGGTTGCGAAAAAAGTCAAACCAAAGTTGATTGAATTAATTCTGCAAAATTGCTATTATAGTTTAAAGGAAGGTGGCGAAAAATATGACAATAGGTGAAAAAATTTTGAATTTGCGTGTTGCTGCGGATATTTCACAGGAACAGTTAGCAGAAAAAATTTCTGTTTCAAGACAATCAATATCAAAGTGGGAGATGAATCAGGCGCTTCCGCAAATAGACAAGGTCTTACAAATCTGTGAGATTTTTAATGTTTCTGCAGATGAACTTTTGCGGGATAAACTTTCTGTAAAGAATATATCCTCGACTGTTTCTGAAACGAATAAGTATTTTGGTACAGATGGATTTCGTGGCGAAGCTAATTTAAATCTTACATCAATGCAAGCCTACAAGGTAGGCAGATTTTTAGGGTGGTACTATTCTTCTGAACTTTCAGGTTGTTCAAAACCTGGTTACAGACCCAAAATAGTAATAGGCAAAGATACCCGTCGCTCAAGCTATATGCTGGAGTATTCTATAGTTGCGGGGATTACAGCATCAGGGGCTGATGCGTATATGCTTCATGTAACAACGACGCCAAGTGTTTCGTATGTTACCCGTCAGGATGAGTTTGATTGCGGTATTATGATAACGGCATCGCACAACCCGTTCTATGATAATGGAATAAAAGTAATTAACCGATATGGTGAAAAGCTGGATGATAATACAACCGCGCTTATTGAGGCATATATAGACGGGAACTTGAATGAATTAAATATTTCGGGTAATGACCTGCCCCTGGCTCATAGAGAACGGATAGGTTGTATAGTTGATTATGTATCGGGAAGAAACAGATATGTTGGATATTTGATTTCACTGGCATCGCATTCCTACAAGAATTTAAGAATAGGGCTTGATTGTGCTAATGGTGCGTCATGGATGATTGCTAAGGCTTTGTTTGGTGCACTGGGAGCGCAAACAGTGGTTATTGGTGCAGAACCGGATGGCCTTAATGTGAATAATGGTTGTGGTTCTACTCATATTGAAAGATTATGCAAGCTAGTGAAGGATGAACATTTGGATTTGGGGTTTGCTTTTGATGGCGATTGCGACAGGTGTATCGCAGTTGACGAGAATGGAAAAGTTGTAGATGGCGATGCCATGCTTTACATTTTGGGGAAACGCTTAAAAGCAAGAGGAATGTTAAGCGGGAACACGGTGGTTTCGACAGTTATGTCAAACAGTGGTTTTGTTGCAAGCCTTAAAGATGCCGGGATTGAAAGCGTACAGACAACAGTTGGCGATAGATTTGTTTACGAATGTATGCAGAAAAATGATTTTGCTTTAGGTGGTGAACAATCGGGGCATATAATTTTGAAGAAATATGCAACCACTGGTGACGGCTTGCTGACTGCAATTATGATTACCGAAGAGATTTGCGATTCAAAGTTAACACTTGCAAAACTTGCAGAGCCGGTCAAATTGTATCCACAGTACACGAAAAACATCAGGGTAAAGGATAAGGCAGAGGTGCTTGCAGACAAGGAAATTTTAAAAGAACTTGAAAAAGTTGAGGGTATTATAGCAGGCAAAGGCAGGGCATTACTTCGTCAAAGCGGGACAGAGCCGGTTATAAGAATTATGATTGAAAGTGAAAGCGAGTCAAAATGCAAAGAACTTGCAGATATGATAGCAAAGGTTGTTGGTGAAAGGGGGCATATTGTTGAATAAAAAAGTCAAAACAAGTGAGTTATTTGATTGTAAAACCCTGTATCTTAAAAAACTGTTTGAAAGTGCAGAGTATCCGTGGGAAATGTTGCCACAGATAAAGGAATATATTTTAAATTTGATAGAAAAGGGAATTGATGGATATAAAGAAGTCTCAAAAGGTGTATTAGTTGGTGAAAATGTAAAAATTTATCAGACGGCAACCATTGAAGCACCTGCAATTATAGGCAGTGGAACAGAGATAAGACCCGGAGCATTTATTCGTGGAGCGGTTATAACAGGAGAGAACTGCGTTATTGGGAATTCGAGTGAGTTAAAAAACTGCGTTTTGCTTGACAAAGTCCAAGTTCCGCATTATAATTATGTAGGCGATTCTGTACTTGGTAATCACGCACATATGGGGGCAGGTGCCATTTGTTCTAATTTAAAATCAGACGGCAAACCGGTTGTTATCCATGGTGATAAAGAATATGAAACGGGCCTTCGAAAAATCGGGGGGATATTGGCGGACAACGCTGATATTGGTTGCGGATGCGTACTTAATCCGGGGACTGTAATAGGCAAGGACACCTCGGTTTATCCACTTAATTCAGTTCGTGGAGTGATTCCTGCGGGTTGTATTGTCAAGGATAAGGACAATATCGTGGTAAGGAAAGTTAATAATTTATAACATAGTGAAGGGGAGTTTTAAAATGAGATTTATTACCGTAAATTCTTATGACGAATTAAGCAAAAAAGCTGCAAATATTATAGCGGCACAGGTTGTGGCAAAACCGGAATGTGTTTTGGGCTTGGCAACAGGGTCATCACCAATCGGCACATACAAAAAGCTTGCAGAGTATTGCAATAACGGTGATGTTGATTTTTCGGCTGTTACATCGGTTAACCTTGATGAATATGTAGGGCTTGATGTGGAAAATGACCAGAGCTACAGATATTTTATGAATACAAATCTTTTTCAGTATATAAATATAGATATGGAAAAGACCTATGTTCCCAATGGTTGTGCTGCAGACCTTGAAAAAGAGGGTGCCA
>JAZNAJ010000037.1:0-10140 GCA_045586445.1 Clostridia bacterium
CTAAGACCGCTTGGCCACCGACTTATCACCCCTGCACTTGGCGCAAATGTTGTTGAAATCTGCAAAGAAGCTTGCAAAGCCGCAAAAGCAAAGGGCGTTAAGATTTCATGCGACCTTAACTACAGAGGCAAGCTTTGGACAAGAGACGAGGCAAGAGCTGCAATGACAGACCTTTGTCAGTATGTTGATGTTTGTATATCAAACGAAGAAGACGCAAAGGATGTTTTCGGCATCGAGGCTGAAGGAACAGATATCTATGGCGGAAAGCTCAACCACGAAGGCTACAAGAGTGTTGCAAAGCAGCTTGCTGACAAGTTTGGCTTTGAAAAGGTTGCTATCACACTCAGAACTTCAATTTCAGCCAGCGACAACGATTGGGCAGGAATGCTCTATGACGGTGAAGATTATTACTTCTCCAAGTCATATCACCTCCACATTGTTGACCGTGTAGGCGGTGGAGACTCATTTGGTGGCGGTCTTATCTACTCGCTCCTTTCGGGCAAGTCCTCAAAGGAAGCTATTGAGTTTGCGGTTGCTGCATCGGCTCTTAAGCACTCGGTAGAGGGCGACTACAATCGCGTATCTGTTGCCGAAGTTGAAAAGTTGGCAGGCGACGATGGTTCAGGCAGAGTTCAAAGATAATATAAATATGCAAAGAAGCTGCGGTTTTAAAACCGCGGCTTTTTTTTTTGTTTTTTTGAATAATTTGGGTATGTTCTTTACAGCGCCTGTCTTTGCAAGTGCCTTTATAAGCACTATTGCGATTATGTAGTCAACTGCGTGGTGAACCAGTGTGCCGATTCCCGTGGTGTAGAAAGCCACCTTGACAAAAGCTTCTGTCGAAACTGTCCAGCCGAGAGCAAGGAATATGTATACCACGATCGCCTCAAAGATTGCGTGCAACAAAGCGGTAACAACGCCGGTCAGCACAATGCCCATCTTCTTTTTAACCATATATGCACCGACTAATGCGAAAACAATATGTGATGCCGCACGGACAACCACTACCATATCAAGCCCTGCAACAAAGAAACCGATTGCGGTGCCGATTGCGGTAAAGATTGCCGAGGTGGGCGAAATAAACATTGCTATAAAAATTGGCACATGCGCTGTAAGAGTGGCGGTAAATGCGGGGGGGAGTATAACT
This sequence comes from Clostridia bacterium, assembly GCA_045586445.1. GTDB lineage: Bacteria > Bacillota > Clostridia > Monoglobales > Monoglobaceae > SIG440. The sequence goes on from JAZNAJ010000037.1 coordinate 1,148, forward strand.
CTTAAAAACCCGAACGCCGTGGGAATAATAATTCCGAACGCAATAAGTAGTGCGGTGATAACCATATCTTTTGTTTTTAAACTTTTTGTCATTTGCAAATCACAACCTTATGTTTAAATATAGTAATTCTTATTTTACAGGCTTTTACATGAAATGTCAAGTAAAAATTGGAATGACAACAAATTAAAGATACCCACCGTCTTTGGTATTCAAACTGCAAAAATAAATCTAAATCAATGCGTAAATGGTTGACATCCTTTGGAAAAAATAGTATACTTATGGTGCAGTATTGTGTAAACTGCAATCTTGCAACTTTGTTTGCAAATAAGGAGGATATTACCTATGAATTACAAAAAACTATTCACATCAGAATCTGTTACGGAAGGGCATCCCGACAAAATTTCGGACCTTATTTCCGATGCGATTCTTGATGCTATTTTAAAAGAAGACAAAAACGCCCGTGTTGCCTGCGAGGTTACCGTTACTACAGGTCTTGTGGTTGTGGTTGGCGAAATCACCACTACTGCAACAATTGATGTTGCTGACATTGTTCGCGAAACTGTTCGTAGCGTTGGTTACGACAGGGCAAAGTATGGTTTTGTCTGCGACACCTGTGGTGTTATCTGTGCTTTGGACAAGCAATCACCTGATATCGCTTTGGGTGTTGACCGTGATGGTGCGGGCGACCAGGGTATGATGTTTGGATTTGCTTGCGATGAAACCCCTGAATATATGCCTATGGCTATCCACCTTGCCCACAAGATGGCAAGACGCCTTACCGAAGTACGCAAGTCAGGCGAACTTTCGTACCTTAGACCCGACGGCAAAACCCAGGTAACTGCCGAATATGACGAAAACGGCAATGTTCGTCGCATTGACGCTATTGTTGTTTCTACTCAGCACGATGCCAAAGTTGATATGGAGCAGCTTCGTGCAGACATACTTAATGCGGTTATTAAGGCGACAGTTCCTGCCGAGCTTATGGATGCCGACACAAAAATCTTTATCAACCCGACAGGCAGATTTATTGTTGGTGGACCTCAGGGCGATTCCGGACATACCGGCAGAAAGATTATCGTTGACACATACGGTGGTTATGCACGCCATGGCGGCGGTGCATTTTCGGGCAAAGACCCCACAAAGGTTGACCGCAGTGCAGCCTATGCTGCCCGTTATGTGGCAAAAAATATAGTTGCTGCAGGTCTTGCAAAATCCTGCGAGGTTCAGCTTGCTTACGCAATCGGTGTGGCAGACCCCGTTTCGGTCAGGATTGACACCTTTGGAACAGGTATTGTTAGCGAAGAAAAACTTGCCGAAATGGTGAGCAAGGTCTTTGACCTTACACCCAGCGGTATAATTAAAGGGCTTGGTTTAAGACAGCCCATCTACAAGCAGACCGCGGCTTATGGTCATTTTGGCAGAGACGATATCAGCTTACCTTGGGAGAACCTGGACAAGGTTGACGAGCTTAAAAATTTGGCGAACGCCTAAAAATATTTTAGCAAAGAGGGATTGATTAAAATGAAAAAATTAGTTTCACTTATTCTGGCAATTTGTATGACCCTTTCGGTTTCGGCAGTGTTTGCTGCAAATACCGAAATCATCATCAACGGCAAAACCGCAACCATTGCGCCGGATATGGGCAGCATCGTTCAAAAAGACGAACGCACCTTTGTTCCTGTGCGGTTTTTGCTTGAGTATCTGGGCTTTAATGTCAATTGGGACGACGCTACCCAGACCGTTATGGGTATGAACGCAAACGGCGAGAGTTTTATTGCACAGATTGGCAACAAAAGTCTGTTCTACTTTGATGCAAGCGGCAAGCAAAAGGCGCTTGAACCAATGGATGTTGCACCATACCTCAACAATGCCGAGGGCAGAACATATGTCCCTCTCCGCTTTTTAGCAGAGGCAATGGACTATACTGTTGGCTGGAACGGTGCTACCGAAACGGTAACCTTGACAAAGAAATAATAGACAGGGACTGTAAAAGTTTTTACAGTCCCTTTATATGAAAGGATTTTTCGCAATGGACTATTATATTTCACCACTCCAGAATCTTATCGACGAGTTCCGCAAGCTTCCGGGGATAGGCAGCAAAACCGCCCAAAGACTGGCGTATTATGTTCTGAACTTGCCGGAGGAAAAGGCTTTTAAGTTCTCGCAGGCGATTGTGGATGCAAAACAAAAGATTACTTATTGCAAGGTTTGTCAAAACTTTTCTGACAGTGATATTTGTCCGGTGTGTGCAAACCCCACAAGGGACAAACAGGTCATTTGTGTTGTGGAAAACCCAAGGGATGTAATCCAGATGGAAAAAACCAACGAGTTTAAGGGTGTGTACCACATTCTTCACGGAGCAATCTCGCCCATGGACAATATCGGGCCGGAGGATATTCGTATCAAAGAGCTTATGACCAGAGTTACCCAAGGCGAAGTAAAAGAGGTTATTATGGCAACCAACCCCAATCTGGAGGGGGAAACTACGGCAATGTACATTTCCAAGCTGCTGAAACCATTTGGGATAAAGGTTACCCGGATTGCCCACGGCGTTCCCGTTGGCGGCGAGCTGGAATACGCCGATGAGGTAACCCTCGCTCGTGCGCTTCAGGGCAGAATAGAGATATGATTAGAGAGCAAATTATAAAACACGCCCGTTCCCTGGGCATCGAAAAAGTCGGGTTTGCCGCAAATGCGGTAGTGGCACTCTTCCCATACTTTGTAGAGGGCGAGCAAGGCAATATTTCTCTTTACGCAAGGGGGATTGACTATCACCTTGTAGCAGAGGCAAAACTTAACGAGCTTGCCAAAACCCTGGCAAAAAACGGGGCTGATAAAATTCTTGTCCATATTGACAAGGGCGAGTATAACGACCGCCTTGCCGCATATTCGGCAGGGCTTGGCTTTTATGGGATGAACGGGATGCTGATAAACCCCGATTATGGCTCATACTTTTTTATCGGGCAGATTATCCACGATTTGGAGTTGGAAACAGACAATCCCGATGACCGTGATTGCCTTATGTGCGGGCGTTGTGAAAGGGAATGTCCCACAAAAGCCATATCGGGTGGCAAGGTAGTTGCAGAAAAATGTTTTTCGGATATAACCCAAAAACGGGGCGAGCTTAGCGCCAAGGAGGCGACACTTATAAAAAAATACAACAGTTGTTGGGGCTGCGACATCTGTCAAAGGGTTTGTCCCCACAACAGAGGTCTTAAGACAACCGCCATTCCTGAATTTTTGGAGAACAGAATAACAAGTCTTTCCTCCAAAGATATCGAGGGACTGTCGAATCGGGAATTTAAAGAAAAATATGGTGATTATGCCTTTAGCTGGCGTGGCAAAGGTGTGCTTTTGAGGAATTTGAAGATTTATGAAAAAGAATGATATTTTTGAGATAGAAATAACAGGCATCACCGACGAGGGTGATGGGGTAGGCAGAGCCGAGGGTATGGCGGTGTTTGTCCCTTATGCTCTTATGGGCGAAGTAGTGCGGGTGCTTATCGTAAAAGTGCTGAAAAACTACTCCGCAGGCAAGCTGATGGAGGTTGTCAAGCCTTCACCAAACCGCACCAAGGCAGAGTGCCCGTATTTTTATCAATGCGGTGGTTGTCGTTTTTGGAATGTTGACTATCAGACAGAGCTTGAATACAAAAGACAAAAAGTGGAGGACTGTATTCGTCGCATAGGCAAGTTGGATGTGCCCGTTTTGCCTGTTCGCGGTGCAGAATTCACCAAGGGCTATCGCAACAAGGGGCAGTTTCCCGTCAGCGATGACAAAATTGGCATTTATGCCCAGCACAGCCACAGGGTTATTGACATTGACGGTTGTATCATTCAGGACAATACCAATCCACAGGTGATTGATTGTGTGCGGAAGTGGATGGCAGAATACGGCATTGAGCCATATAACGAAGAAACAGGCAAAGGTTGTGTCCGCCACATCTATACCAGATGCGGGGATAGTGGCAAAATGGTATGTATAGTGACCAATTGCGAAAAATTGCCACATTCCGCTGAATTGGTAGAATCTCTTCGTCAAAGTGTTGATGGGCTTGCGGGGGTTTTGCAAAACCTGAACAACAAGAGAACCAATGTGGTTCTCGGCAAAAGGTTTCGCACCCTTTGGGGCGATGACTTCATAATCGACAGCCTTGGCGATTGCAAATTCAGGATATCGCCATTGTCGTTCTATCAGGTCAACAAGGCGCAGACCGAGGTTCTTTACAGTATTGCAACGGATTTCGCCGGGCTTTCGGGCAACGAGGTTGTGTGGGACCTGTATTGCGGGATTGGTACAATCGGTCAGTTTATGGCAAACCGCGCAAAAAAGATTGTGGGGATTGAGGTTATCCCCCAGGCGATTGAAAACGCCAAGGAAAACGCCCGACTTAACAATATACAAAACGCTGAATACTATTGTGGTACGGCTGAAGAACTTGCCCCCAAACTGAAAGGCGAAAGACCGGATGTGGTCATTCTTGACCCGCCCCGCAAGGGCTGTGAGGAAAGTCTTTTGAAAACTGTGGCAAAAACTAACGCAAAGCGGATTGTATATGTTTCGTGCAAACCATCAACCCTTGCCAGAGATTTAAAAATCCTGACCGAGCTTGGGTATACTGTAAAAACGGTACAACCGGTGGATTTGTTTCCAAGGACACATCATGTTGAGTGCGTCGTGCGGCTGTGCCGGAAAGATTAGAAATATAAAAGCCTATCAATTTTCATAAAAGGAGAAGTGTTATGAAAAATTTTAAAATACAGGTTCTTCGTGGACTTGCAATATTTGCTGTAGTTATAATACATTCTTATATGTCAGATGTTACCCGTGTTATATTAAGACCTTTTATTAATTTTGCGGTTGCTCTTTTCCTTTTTTTATCAGGTTATTTGACAAAACTGCAACTAGACAATAAGAAAGAATTTGCAAAAAAACGAATTGTAAAGGTTTTAATTCCTTATATAGTGTGGTCAATTATTTTTTCCATACCAGCACATTTTGAAAACTTTGCTTTAAAACTATTAACAGGAAGATGTAATGGTATTTATTATTATATTTTTGTCTATATTCAATTTGTAATCCTTACACCACTAATAATAAAATTAATTAAATCAAAATACTCCTGGGTTGGTTGGTGCATAACTCCACTAACAACAATTATATTTAAATATGTATTTACTTTGACAGGCCTTAATGTTTTAAGTTATAACTTCAATTATTTATTTTGTGCATGGTTTATCTATTATTATTTAGGATTATATATCGGAAACGAATTAGTTAGATTAAACAGAACCCATTTGTCGCGATATATATACATATATATATTCACACTGATTATATCTTTGACAGAAGGGTTTATTTGGTATCGTAATGGATTTTTTGATATGTCAGTAACACAATTGCGATTAACATCGATATTTACTTCTGTAAGCTTTTTATTGTTATGCTCATTTTATCTGGATGATAGTAAAGAAAATTATAATAAGCTTGAAAAGGTTTTTATAAAAATAGGCGATTTGTCGTTTGGAATATATTTGTCGCATACTTTAGTTCAAGCTATAATTTCCAAAATCATTAATTTAAACCTTCTTTTCCCGCTTAACTCCCTAATAGTTTTAATTGTAACTATTGCATTGGTTCAAATTGGGAAACGAGTGTTGAAAAAACACGCTTGGATACTGGGATTATGAGGCATGTTCTATAGTATAACAGACCACATATAAGTCATGCTGAAACAGTCGCTGTGTTATCCAAACTAAAATCAGTAGATACAATTTCTATGAAATAAAACAGTTTTATGAAAGTTATTTAAAATATATACAAAATCGCGATGAAATTCGACATTTTAAGTTTGTTTAGACTAACCACTTAAAATCCGGTAAAACGGATTTTAAGTGGTTATTTTTTTTGTCTTGTCCTAATATAATTAAATAGTATATTCACGAAAGGTATGGGCATTTATGCAAAAATACAGAGCAATTGTTATAGATGGCAAAAAGGTTATACGGCGTGCCGCCGCCCTTGTTACGGGGGCGGTTGTTGGTGTGCTTTTTATAATAGGTACCCGATTTTCAGGGGTAGAGTTGTTCCCGTCGCAGAAAGACATAACGCAAAAAGTTATTGGCGAGAGCATTCCCCAGACAGAGATAGGTGCACAAGGGACAACCTGGAGGCAAAGCCTGATGTCAAAATTATACAAGGGAGTTACCTTTTTAATGACCTTTGACCCCGCCGACCCGCGAACAATATTTTTTGGGCATATTCCAATGGTTCACACAGTTAGTCAAAGCTACCTTGCGTCTGTTTCAAACGGTCGAGTGGCACTTGTTTTTAACCCGGTTGATGCAGACAAAGGCATGGGCGATGCAGAACCGGCAGCGCCGTCAAAGGGCGAACACCCAATATGCGAGGTAGATTCGTCGCAGGCAAAGGCATTGGGAAACTCCAAAAATAAAATTCTTATCCGCAACGAAACCGATTTTGGCATCAATATCGACGAAATGCTTGGTGCGCCTCTATCCCTTGATATGCACTCGAAAGGTCCCAAAGTGCTGATTTTGCACACCCACGCAACCGAAAGCTATTCGCCTGAAGGTGCTTCCACATATTCGGCTGACAAAAGCGACCGCAGCCTTGACACCTCGCAAAATATGATAGCTGTAGGCGAGGCGGTCAAGCGGGTCTTTGATGAGGCGGGGATTGATTCCATCCACGACAAAACCCTTCACGACCAGCCCAGTTTTAATGGGTCGTACGCGAATTCCCTTAAAACTGTTGAAAAATATAAAGCCAAATATCCGTCTATCTGCGTTGTTTTGGATTTGCACCGCGACGCATTTATTTATGAAAATGGCAGCAAGGCCAAGTTTGTTACCGAGATTAACGGCAAAAAAACAGCCCAGCTTATGATGGTGGTGGGCACAAACGGCGGTGGGCTTGACCACCCCGCCTGGCGTGAAAATATGAAGTTTGCTCTTAAACTTCAAAATCAGATAATCGACAGATACCCCAGCCTTATGCGTGGTGTAAATTTACGCAAAGAACGATTTAACGGGCATACCACCCACGGCAGTATGATAATTGAGGTTGGCAGCAGCGGTAATACCCTTGCCGAAGCAATCAGGGGTGCAACATTGGGCGCAGGCGAAATAGCCAGATTTTTAAAAGGGCTGTAATGCTTTTATTCTTTTCAAAGGGGAGTGCCCTTTTCACCCCAAAAATTTTTTCCACCGCCCTGAAATGAGGATTTTCAAACAAAACTTATTTTTCAATAATGACGATTGTTTACGATAAATTAAAAATATTAAAAAAACTGCCGCACAATCAGTTTCCTTTGCCGGTGCGGCAATTTAGCGCAGGCACGCAAAAAGTTTGCGTATCCAAGCGGTTGATAATATTTTTAATTTGAGTATCTACAAGCGACTTATTGGAAAATCGTTTTGATGAGGGGTCCGAGGGGAAATCATCCCTTTTAAAATTTATATATATAAATATAATATATATATTTTTAGTAGTAGTTGCAGTAGGGGGTGTGGATGGTGTTGAAAACACCAATTTTTATTTTAATATAAATAATTAAAAGCTGTTTAAAAACTGTTGAAAACACGAAAAAAATATAAACACATTTCACAGGCATCATTTATAAAAAAAATTCTTAACAAATTATCAACTGTTAATAAACATTAATTATGTGGATAGCATTAAAAATTTATTGACAAATATAATAAAATGTTCTATTATATATAGGAAGTATTAAAAAATACTTATAATAAAAAAAATTAAGAGGTGAAAAAAATGGCTTACAAAATTAATGATGATTGTATCATGTGCGGTGCTTGTGCAGGTGAATGTCCTGTTTCTTGTATAACAGAGGGCGACGGCAAGTACATAATCGATGAAAACGAATGTATCGAATGTGGAAACTGCGCAAATGTATGTCCTGTAGATGCTCCTCAGGCATAAGCTTTTTTAAAAAGCATTAAAAAAAAGAGAGTGCTTTTGTACTCTCTTTTAATTTTATTATGTAAAAAAAAAGACTTTAAGTTGAAAATTAAGGGATTGTTATGAATAAAGAAATTTTAATTTCAGGTCTTAAAGAAGCAGGTTATGAATTATCTGAAAAAGAAGAAAAAAGATTTGATTTATATTCAAAGCTGTTGGTGGAATGGAACGAAAAGATGAATCTTACTGCAGTAACCGACCCTGATGGTATTTCAATCAAACATTTTTTAGATAGTGTAGTTCCTGTTTTTAAAACAAATATAAATAAAAATTCAAAAATAATAGATGTGGGTACAGGTGCGGGGTTTCCTGGTATTCCCATAAAGATTATCCGTGAAGATTTGGATTTTACATATCTTGACTCACTTAACAAAAGAATAAATTTTTTAAAGAAAGTATCAGAAGAATTAAATCTTGAAAAAACAGAATTTATTCACGCAAGAGCAGAAGAAGCAGGGCAGAATAAAAATTTCCGCGAAAAATTTGATTATGCAGTAAGCCGTGCAGTTGCTCCACTTAAAATTTTAAGTGAATATTGTTTACCTCTTTTAAAAGTTGGCGGTGTTTTTGTTGCATTTAAGTCATTTGAAATTGATGATGAAATAAACGATGCAAAAAGTATGGTGGGCAACCTTGGCGGAAAAATAAAGGATATAATAGAAGTTAAAATTCCACATTCTGATATTATAAGAAAAATAGTTTTAATTGAAAAAATAAAGGAAACACCAAAACAGTTTCCACGAAAACCAAATAAAATAAAATAAAAAGGGGAGCATCGCTCCCCTTTTTATTTTATTTATTTATCACTTATCCCTTTTCATATAAAGAATATTGTTGTTGTGTAATGAATAAAATTTCAGCAATTTGTTTTTGTTTATCCGAGTGTTTGATTAGTATTTTTATTTAAGCATCTACAAAAGCCTTACATTAAAATCGTTTTGATGTAGGGCCCGAGGGGAAATCATCCCATGGGTATCTTTATTATTTTATT
>JAZNAJ010000038.1:0-2837 GCA_045586445.1 Clostridia bacterium
CCATGTAGTCAGCCATGTGAACACAGCGGTCAATAGAAGTGAAAGGTCTATCTTCTTTTTCAGACCACTGTCCCATGTGGGAAATTATTGCATTGAGAAGGAACACGGGACAAGGCTCATCCATGTATCGACCCCAAGCCCACTCAAAATTCAAAGCGGCGTTTCTTGCGTGGCTTTTGTATTCGTCTTTGTTGTATTCAGTAATACCATACTTGCAAGTGTCGTGAGCAAGGCAAGCCATGACTACATAATCCTTGTATTCGTCTTTCATGTAAGCGTAAGAGCTCATACGGAGCAGTTCTTCCGCAAACATTACAACAGCTTTAGTGTGGCGAACCAGCCCGCCCTCGCCCTGACTGAATACAGGGTGATACTTGCCAGAAGATGAAGCACCAATATTAAAAAAGTAGTCAGGTACACACTCATCAAAGTAATAGCACATCATCATGCGGTAGTCCTCAGACTGAACAAGGTCGATTTCTCTTGCAAAGTAGTTATGCTTTTTCATTTTCTTAATTCCTTTCTTTGTTGGGGTGCATCTTCATTTCCCTCAACTACGATTAGAGTATAGCACAATTAAAATTAAATGTCAATAGGTTTTGCGTAAATTGTGCCAAAAATTTTTCCATGCTCCATTAAATATTTTCGGCAGGCTTCCGCATAGGTAGAGGCATTGTAATTTTTTGTAACAGTTTCACCTGTAGAATATTTCACAACAACTTGCCAAATCCCAGTTTTTCTTTTACTAATTAAAGTGGGCGGATAAGTCTTAATTTTAATGTGCATTATCTTGTCATCTCCTTTGATTGATACTATTATAATGCTAATTGCGGGAAAAGTCAAGCTGTCAAAATAAACAAAAAATTGCGGATAAATTTTTGCTAATTGTATAAAAAGCCGAAACTCCGGCCGCAGCGTTGGTTAGCGGCCGGCCATTATACCACACATATTCTAATTTGTCAATAGGCAATTTGCACAAAAAAAAAGCCACCTAAAAAGGTGTCTTTTTAATTATAAAGAATTTGCAAACTGATTACAAATTGCGTTAAAACGCTCAGTAGGAATGTCAACGCCGAAAAATCTGTCATTTCTATGCCAAGTGTTAGGAAACTCAGCAATCAGCAAGGCGCGCAGATAACTTTCAAAAGCTTCGGGAGGGCAATTTCCACAGTTATAAATGCGGCACACATCAACAGACTGAATGTCAAAACCATTCTTGCGGTATTCGCCTATTTCCTGTCTAAGTCTGGTATTAACAGATACAGCAGTTGTGCCGATTTTGGAGAACACAGGAATAAAACGGTCATGGCAATAGAATTTAAACAGATAAACAACCTGTTGACCTCGAACATCTTCGCCGCAATCGGGAAGGTAATTCATAGGAACGGCGACGCCTTGACATTTTCTAACTGTAGTTCGGTCGGGAATGGTAGTAGGAACAACACAAAAGAACTCTACAATATAGGGCTTGCGTACATAGGCTCGACAAGTAGAAATTGCATAGCCGGTAATTTCAGAAATTCTTGCATAGCCCTCATTACATTCGTGATACAGAAAAGCAACCTGCATCTGTCGGATAGTGGTGTCATGCTGACGCTCATAAGGATTGTAATTCATTTTTTTTCATTTCCTTTCATCTTAGCTATTAAGGGTTTGCCGTCGCTCCCTTAACTGATGTATTTATTATAACAGAGTTTTTCAAAATTGTCAAGGGAAATTTATAAAAATTTCCCTTATTTTTTAGGCTTTCGCTTCTGAATTAGGGTAATTTCATAGGTTTCATCGCCTATTTTGAAAGAAAATTGCCGCTCAGGGTTCAAAATTTCCAAATTTTCTACAGAAAACTGACTATTTTCACCCAAAAATGTTGTGATTTCTGTAATTATGCCACTTTTTGTAGCATTTTCTTTGCGTTTAATGGGTTTTGAGCCAACTATAACAGGCTTTTTACGGGTTTTACTATCAAAATTACTCATTTTTTTTGCAACTTTCTTCTGTTCGTCTGTAAGTTCAAACAACTTTTCGCCCCTATCAATAGCTTTATCGTCAGCAATAACTTGAAGGGCTTCTGCTTCTGAAATTCCCAGATTTTTCATCAACTTTTCAACTTGCAGATTTTTAATCGTGTTTCACTCCTTTTTTTTCAGTGGGGAGAATTTTTCAATTCTCCCCACACTTGCTTTTAACTCTCGTAATTGGGGTTAAGAGAGAAGTAAGCCTTTCGCTTCTCCTCAGTGCGGACAAGGGCAAACCGCTCACCGTTGGGGTTCTCCCCAGTGGTGTCGTACATCTGACGAACAAGGGCAGAAATCTTCTGGTTAGTGTACTCAGCATTGCCCAGAGCCTTGAGAATGTCAGAGACGGTAAACAGACGGTTAGGCTCAGCCTGAACAATCTCCAGAATGTCAGCCTTTACACCGACATTGGCAATCTGCTTAGTGGTAGGCTTCTTGTCGGCAGAGTTCTTCTTGTCCAGAAGCTCAATCTCATGCTCGATGAAAGACTTCATACCCTCATCGCCCTGAATGGCAGGCATGGCAAGCAGAGCCTCGAAACGCATACGCTTGGTCATCTTCTTAGTGGAGTTAGTCATAGTATCAATTCCTTTCTTTGCGGTAGGTCGCTACCCTTTTTGTATTTTTATTATAGCACAGGTTGGGGAGTTTGTCAAGCCCTTTTTTTAACTTTTTTTGAAAAAGTTTTTTGGGGTTTGGCTTTCGCCCTTTCCCTATTGCTCTTACAGTATAGCACATCTTGTGCTGTTTGTCAAGGGGTTTGAGAAACTTTTTTTAAGTTTTTCTTACTGCGTCCCTTGTGGGAGGTCTTACGGCTCTCGC
>JAZNAJ010000039.1:0-8182 GCA_045586445.1 Clostridia bacterium
CTTCAGGCAGAAAGTGAAATTGCTGCAATCAATATGGTATACGGCGTATCATCAACAGGCAAGAGGGTTATGACATCATCTTCAAGCCCCGGTATTTCACTTAAAGGCGAGGGGCTTTCGTACCTTGCAGGTGCAGACCTTCCCGCACTTATTATCAATGTTCAGCGTGGTGGCCCCGGATTGGGTGGTATTCAGCCTTCGCAGTCTGACTATTTTCAGGCTACAAAAGGCGCAGCACACGGCGATTTCCATATGATAGTTCTGGCTCCATGCTCTGTTCAGGAAATGGCAGACCTTACAGTCAAGGGCTTTGATATGGCTGATAAGTACAGAATGACCACTATGATTTTGGCAGATGGCACCATGGGACAAATGATGGAGCCTGTTTCACTTGATTACGAGATTGCTCCACCTGTTGAGAAACCTTGGGCAACCAATGGTACAAAAATGCAGAGAAAACACAATATTGTAAACTCTTTGTCACTTGTTCCTGAAGAACTTGAAACTCTTAACTTTGAAAGATATGAAAAATACAAGGCGATTGAAGAGAACGAGTGTATGTATGAAGAATATATGATGGATGATGCAGAGATTTGTGTTACTGCATTTGGCATTGCCGCTCGTGTTTCTAAAAATGCAATAAATGAAGCAAGAAAAATGGGTATAAAGGTTGGCCTTATTAGACCTATTACCCTTTGGCCGTTCCCCAAGGCGCCATACAAGGCTGCTGCGGAAAAGGTTAAAGAAGTTATTTCTGTTGAACTTAATATGGGACAGATGATTGAAGATGTAAAGCTTGCAACTGAATGCAAGGTTCCGGTTACACTCTGTAACCGTGCAGGCGGTATGATTCCGTCACCAGAACAAGTTCTTGAAGCAATAAAGAATGCAGCAAAGGGAGGTAAATAATAATGGTAGTTTTTGAAAAACCAAAGGCATTGGCAGATGTTCAAATGCATTACTGCCCCGGTTGCACACACGGTATAGTGCATCGTTTGGTAGCTGAGGTTATAGACGAGCTTGGTATCGAAGGCAGAACAATAGGGATTGCCCCCGTTGGATGCTCGGTTATGGCATACAATTATTTCAACTGTGATATGATAGAGGCGGCACACGGTCGTGCTCCGGCAGTTGCAACTGGTGTTAAGCGTTCAGACCCCGAAAACAATATTGTATTTACATATCAGGGCGACGGCGACCTTGCATCAATCGGTATGGCAGAAACAGTACACGCAGCCGCAAGAAATGAAAATATTACAATTATATTTATCAATAATGCGATTTATGGTATGACAGGCGGTCAGATGGCACCTACATCACTTCCCGGACAGGTTACACAAACATCACCTTATGGCAGAGATACAGATGTTTGCGGTTTCCCCATCAGAGTATGTGAAATGCTTTCAACTCTTGATGGCCCCGAATATCTTGAAAGAGTTACTGTAAACAGTGTAAAAGCTGTTAAAAATGCGAAAAAAGCAATCAAGAAAGCCTTCCAAAATCAGGTTGACGGCAAAGGATTCTCTTTGGTTGAAGTTGTTTCAACTTGTCCTACAAACTGGGGTATGACTCCTCAAAAAGCTCTCCAGTGGGTTGATGAAAAAATGTTGCCATACTATCCTCTTGGTGTTTACAAAGACCGTAGTGCGGCAGAAAAGGAGGCAGAATAATGAGTACAACAAGTATGCTTATTGCAGGCTTTGGTGGCCAGGGAATTTTGTTTACAGGCAAGTTCTTAGCGTATAAGGGCCTGGTTGAAGATAAAGAAGTTAGCTGGCTCCCGTCGTACGGTCCTGAAATGCGTGGTGGTACTGCAAGCTGCAGTGTCATAACAAGTGATTCGCCGGTAGGCTCGCCTATCGTATCATCTCCGGATGTTTTGATTGCAATGAATCTTCCGTCCCTTGATAAATATGAGGCTTCGGTTGTTCCGGGCGGAAAGATTTTTGTTGATTCAACCCTTATTGACCGCAAAGTAAACCGTACAGATGTTGATGTATACTATATCCCGGCAACAAAACTTGCATCGGATAATGATATGCCAACCCTTGCTAATATGATTATTGCAGGCAAGGTATTAGCTGTTACTGACGGATTTTCGGACGAGTCCGTTAATGCAGCACTTAAGAAGGTAATTTCTGCAAAGCGTGCAGATATGCTTGAAACCAATCTTAAGGCAATGCAGATTGGTGCAGAAAACTAATTTTAAGGAGTGTAAGATAATGAATATAGAGATTATTAAGACAAACACACCCAAAGAAAAGCCGGATAGTGCAAATTTGGGTTTCGGCAAGATTTTCTCAGACCATATGTTTGTAATGGACTATTCAAGAGAAGAAGGTTGGAAGAACGCAAGAATTATACCTTTTGGTAAGTTCGAAATTCATCCGGCTTCAACTGTTCTCCACTATGGTTCAGAGATATTTGAGGGACTTAAAGCGTATCGTCGTGCAGATGGCGAAGTACAGCTTTTCAGACCTATCGAAAATATCCGTAGAATGAACAATTCTGCTGAAAGACTTTGCCTTCCTACGATTGACGAGGATATGGCAATGGATATTCTTACAACATTTGTTAACTGTGAAAAGGATTGGACCCCGTCTGCTCCGGGAACATCGCTTTACTTAAGACCATTTATGTTTGGTAACGATGAAACTCTTGGTGTTCACGCGGTACACAATGCAACATTTATGATTATTGCATCACCGGTTGGCAGCTATTACAAAGAGGGTATCAATCCGGTTAAGATTATGATTGAGGCTGACGATGTTCGTGCAGTCCGTGGCGGTACAGGTTATGCCAAGTGTGGCGGTAACTATGCAGCCAGCAACCGTGCAGGCGAACGCGCAGAGCAAAAGGGATATTCTCAGGTGCTTTGGCTTGACGGTGTTGAGAGAAAGTATATCGAAGAAGTTGGCGCAATGAATGTTATGTTCAAGATTAACGGTGAGATTGTTACACCGGCACTCACAGGCTCAATTCTTCCCGGAATTACAAGAAAGTCTTGTATAGAAGTATTGAAGAATGAGGGTTATACAGTTTCTGAAAGATTACTCAGCATTGACGAGCTTGAACAGGCTATGGCTGACGGAACTTTAGAAGAGGCTTGGGGTTGTGGTACTGCTGCAGTTGTATCACCTATCGGTGAACTTTCTTACAAAGAAAAGACCTTTATCGTAAACGAAGGTAAAATTGGTGATGTAACACAAAAACTCTATGATACTCTTACAGGTATCCAGTGGGGTAAAATTGAAGACACATTTGGTTGGACTCAGATAGTGAAATAGATAGTTTATTTTAATGGGAAATTAGGAGGAAATAGTCACAATGAAAAAAATAAGTATTGCGGATATGACGCTTTGCCGTAAGGCTTCGTCGCTCAGTTTTAAAGAAAAAATCGAAATTGTAAGGCAATTAGAAAAACTTAATATTGATGCTATTGAACTACCTGCAATCGAGAACAAAAAAACTGATGTTCTGCTTGTTCGTACAATTTCTTCGTTTGTAAAAAATAGTATTATTTCCGTGGCGGCCGGTATGAGCATTGATGGTGTAGAACTTGCTGCAGAAGCACTTTCGGCAACTCAAAAACCCAGAATTCGTATTGAGCTTCCCCTATCACCCGTTGGGTTGGAATATACCTGCCATAAAAAACCTGCAAAAATGATTGATTTTGTGGGCGAAATGTGTGCAAAGGCAAAGTCATTGTGCCAGGACATTGAATTTTGTGCCATTGATGCTACTCGTGCAGAGGAGCAGTTTTTGATTGATGTAGTCAAAACAGCTGTTTTAAATGGCGCAAATGCAGTAACCATTTGCGATACTGCCGGCGAAATGATGCCTGACGAATTTGCAAAATTTGTAGATGGTATCAAAAACAGAATTCCTGAACTTGATGAAAAAGAATTGGGAGTTTGTTGCGAGAATAAAAACAGTATGGCAAATGCTGCGGCAATTCTTTCTGTTCGGGGCAGTGCAAACTTGGTGAAAACATCAGTTTCAGGCGGTTCAACATCTTTGGAGGACTTTGCTGAAATTTTGAAGAATTGCGGTGTAGGTTGCGGAATTTCAAGCTCTGTAAAATACACTGAGTTAAATCGGATTATATGCCAGATTTCTCGTATAGCAGGCAAAACAGAAGGCGTTGAAGTCATAAATGCGTTGGAACATATCGACGATACTGCCATATTCCTTGACAAGAGTGATGACATAGCAGCTGTAAATTCCATTACACAAAAACTTGGCTATGACTTAAGTGACGAAGATGTGGAAAAAGTTTATGACGAGTTTAAAAAGTTAGCAGAAAAGAAAGAAAAGGTGGGAGTGAAAGAACTTGACGCTATAGTTGCGGCAGTGGCACTTCAGGTTCCGCCTACATATAAACTTATAAGCTATTTGATAAACACAGGCAATATAATTTCTTCATCCGCACAAATAAAAGTATTTAAATCGGATGGCACAGAGGTTGAAGGTGTTTCAATGGGTGATGGACCTATTGATGCAGCTTTCCGTGCAATTGAACAGATAACGGGAAATCATTACGAACTTGATGATTTCCAAATTCAATCTGTAACCGAAGGCAGAGAGGCTATGGGCTCTGCACTCATTCGTTTGCGTGAAGGCGGCAAACTTTATTCAGGCAGCGGTATTTCAACTGATATTATCGGTGCCAGCATAAGTGCGTACCTTGGCGCTATAAATAAAATCATATACGAGGAGGCGTAGTATAGATGAAACTGTCATTTTCAACCAAAGGTTGGCACGGAAATTCCTTTGAAGATTTTTGTGATATTGCCAAGGAAATGAAGTTTGAAGGGATTGAACTCCATAATATTTACAATCCCTTTTTTACCGAGAAGGATGGGGCGTTTCATAACTATGCCGCAGCTGCTACTGTAAGAAAGCTTTATGAACTTAAACTTTCACTTCCTTGTATTGACTCTATATGCGATTTAGCAGATATTTCAAAAAAGTCTGAGATTATAGACGAAATATCAGAATGTATCAAGATTGCAACAAATCTCCGCATTGCCAATGTTCGTATCAGAGCGATTGGTGATGGGATAGAAAAAGAAGAGGCTATTTCAAATGTGATGAAAATTCTCTCTGAAATAGTTCCAATGGCAGAAACCGCCGGGGTTTCTTTGCTTTTGGAAACTTCAGGAGTTTTTTGTGATACACAATCACTTCGTGAGGTTTTGATAAACTTCGCAAGCGACTCTTTGGGCGCAATTTGGGATATGTATTCCCCATATTTTATCTGTGGTGAACAACCGGAAACCACCATTACTAATTTAGGCGCGTATGTAAAACATGTCAGAATAAAGGATGCAGAAAAAACCGAAAATGGTACAGAATTTTGCCTTATAGGCGAGGGAGAACTTCCTATTGAGGAAATGATGGCAGCACTCAGGTCGGTCAACTATGACGGGTTTATTTCGCTTGAATGGCATCCTGATTGGTGTGAAGAGCTTGATGATATGGAAATTATATTTGCACAGTTTGTAAACTATATGAAACAGTATAGTGATCCTGCAAAAAATGCACCAGTGCTCTATTCAAACAGGGCTCATACAGGCAAATTTGTTTGGAAGAAAGACCTGTTGATTGATTGCACCTTCCCTCAGGTGCTTGACAGAATGGTTGAGGAGTTCCCTGACCAGTATGCTTTTAAATATACATCACTTGATTATACAAGAACATACAGCGAATTTCGTGATGATGTTGACACCTTTGCACGGAGTCTGGTTGCAATGGGTGTTAAGGCGGGTAGTCATGTTGCGGTTTGGGCAACCAATATCCCTCAGTGGTATATAGCTTTTTGGGCTACAACAAAAATAGGCGCAGTTCTTGTAACAATGAATACTGCATATAAAATCCACGAGGCAGAATATCTTCTCAAACAGTCAGATACTCATACCCTTATTATGGTTGATGGATTCAGGGATTCAAATTATTCCGAAATCATTGCTGAACTTTGCCCTGAACTCGAGAACTTAAAGGCGGGTGAACACCTTCATGCAAAAAGATTACCATTCCTGAGGAATGTAATTACTGTAGGCTTCAAACAAAAAGGTTGTATCGAGTGGGAAGATGCGGTTGAAATGTCAAGCAAAGTTCCGATTGAAACTGTTTATCGTATGGCTGCTGCGGTTGACAAGGATGATGTGTGTAATATGCAATACACTTCCGGTACAACAGGCTTTCCAAAGGGTGTTATGCTCACCCATTATAATGTGGTAAACAACGGTAAGTGTATCGGTGACCGTATGGATTTGTCTACAGCGGACAGAATGATGATTCAGGTACCTATGTTCCATTGCTTTGGAATGGTGCTTGCCATGACAGCATCAATGACGCATGGTGCAACTCTTTTGCCACTTCCGTATTATTCACCAAAGCCGGCGCTTGCTTGTATAAATAGCGAGCACATAACTGCCTTTCATGGCGTGCCGACCATGTTTATTGCACTTCTTGAACATCCCGATTTTGAAAAGACAGATTTTTCATATATGCGTACAGGTATTATGGCGGGAAGCCCCTGCCCGGTTTCTGTAATGCAGGATGTTGTTGATAAAATGAATATGAAAGAAATTACGATTGTTTATGGACAGACCGAAAGTTCGCCGGGTTGCACTATGAGTTCAACAGATGACCCGCTTGATATCAGGGTTACGACGGTTGGCAGAGCACTTCCGGAGATTGAATGTAAAATTGTAGATCCGGAAACAGGTGAGGAATGCCCTGATGAGGTAACCGGTGAGTTTGTTGCCAGAGGCTACAATATAATGAAGGGCTATTATAAAATGCCCAAAGCTACCGCGTCGGCTATTGATAAAGATGGTTGGCTTCATACGGGCGATTTGGCTTGTCGCACAAAGGAAGGCAACTACCGGATTACAGGCCGTCTTAAGGATATGATTATCCGCGGTGGCGAGAATATTTATCCAAAAGAAATAGAAGAATTTATATATACTCATCCAAAGGTAAAGGATGTTCAGGTAATTGGCGTCCCTGACGAACAGTATGGTGAGGAAATTATGGCGTGCATTATTCTTAAAGAAGGCGAGGAAATGACGGTTGACGAAATGAAAGAATATATAATGTCCCATATGGCAAGACATAAAACACCACGATACATTGATTTTGTTCAATCTTTCCCGATGAATGTTGCAGGCAAAATTCTCAAGTACAAAATGCGTGAAGATGCTGTTAAAAAACTTGGTCTCCAAAAGGCTGATAGTGTGGTGACCGCGTAAATGATTAATGATTTTTATGTGGTGGATGCACATTGTCATATATATCCACACAAAATTGCAAGCAAGGCGGTTGGTGCGACCGATAAGTTTTATGGTGTAACCTCCTATGGCGATGGAACTGTCAAAAATCTTGCTGAAATTTGCAAAAATTCCGGGGTTGACCACGCGATAGTTCAATCTGTTGCGACAACTCCGAAACAAGTAAAAAGCATAAATGAGTTTATTGCAGATGAAGTCGAAAATTCGAATGGATTTTTAACAGGACTTGGTACTCTTCATCCTGATAGCGAAACCATGGAAGATGATATAGAACATATTATCAACCTTGGACTGCAAGGGGTTAAGCTTCATCCGGATATTCAGGGGTTTCAGGTTGATGGCAAAAAGTTATTTGAAATGTACGAAATATGTCAGCATAAAAATCTAGTAATGCTGATGCATACCGGGGACTATAGATATGATAATTCAAATCCTGACAGAGTTAAAAAAGTTCTTGAAAACTTTCCAAAACTGACCTTTATAGGTGCACATCTTGGAGGTTGGTCTGTCTGGGATGAGGCCTCTGAAAAGCTGAGTAAATTTGAAAATTTTTATGTTGATTGTTCATCAAGTTTTGGATTTTCAGAAAAGAATCTGATAAAAAACGCACTTCTGACCTACGGGGCGGATAAGGTGTTGTTTGGAACAGATTATCCTATGTGGAATACCGAGGAGGAACTGAAACAGTTATTCAGCCTTGGACTTTCTTCTGAAGATAATAAAAAAATTCTCGGCGAAAACGCAAAAAAACTTTTTAAGATTTAATAAATAAGTGTCACAAATTGTGGCACTTATTTATTATTATATTGGGATATATAATAATAATTTCCAAAATACACTTTACATTGGAAAAATTTTTTGTTATACTGTATATTGTGAAATTG
>JAZNAJ010000040.1:0-6542 GCA_045586445.1 Clostridia bacterium
TCTCATATCGCCCTTTCTGTGAGGACCATCAAGAAGCATCTGGTCACCTGTGTAAGCGTGGATTGTTGACATGATACCTGACTGAATTTCAGCGTACTTGTTGAGAGTATCAGCCATAGGAGCCAAGCAGTTTGTTGTACATGAAGCAGCAGAAATGATTGTATCATCAGCTGTAAGTGTGTTTTCGTTTACTGAGTAAACGATTGTCTTAAGGTCATTGCCTGCGGGAGCAGAAATAACAACCTTCTTTGCACCTGCATCGATATGAGCCTGTGACTTTTCCTTTGAGCAGTAGAAACCTGTGCATTCAAGAACAACATCAACACCGATTTCACCCCAGGGAAGATCACTAGCCTTTGCTTCTGCATAAATCTTAAGTGTCTTTCCGTCAACTGTGATTGTGCCGGCTTCGTCATCAGCCTCTACAGTGTGAAGATTTTCACCGATTTTGCCACAGTAACCACCCTGAGCGGTGTCGTACTTAAGAAGACCTGCAAGCATTGAGGGCTTTGTAAGGTCATTGATTGCAACAACCTCGTAACCTTCTGAACCGAACATCTGGCGGAAAGCCAAACGACCAATGCGTCCAAAACCATTAATAGCAACTTTTACTGACATAATTAAAATACCTCCAAAAAATTTATGTTAATATTAATATTTTGCATGGTTTTTGAAAATTTACAACAAAAACATACTGTTTTTGTGAAAATTTTAACCTATTTTTCGAATATTTTCCAAAACATTATATAGTATAACACAAAATTTTTCATTTTGCAACTATCAATATTTACAACAAGGGAAAAATATGTTATATATAATATAGGTAAATTCACAAAAACACAAACGGAGATTATTTAATATGAAACTTATACTGGCAAGCAAGAACGCCCACAAAGCAAAAGAGATGGGAGCAATCCTGGGCGATGATATCCAGCTTATAACCCAAACACAGGCAGGTTGCGGTGATATTGATGTGGTGGAAGATGGCACCACCTTTGAAGAAAATGCTATCAAAAAGGCAGTTGCGGTTATGGAGGCAAGCGGCCACACAACCATTGCTGATGACAGCGGTCTTTGCGTTGACTATTTAAACGGTGCCCCCGGCATTTATACCGCTCGGTTTGCAGGCGAGGGTGCCACCGACGACCAAAATATTGACAAACTGCTTGCCGCTCTTGACGGGGTTGCCTTTGAAAAGCGCAAGGCACGGTTTGTCTGTGTTATTGCTTTAGCTGCTGTGGGAAAAAACCCTGTTACCTATCGCGGCGAATGCGAGGGATATATCCTTACAGAAAGATGCGGCGACAACGGATTTGGCTATGACCCGATTTTTTTTGTACCGGAATATCAAAAGTCAATGGCAGAACTTGATGGCGAGATTAAAAATTCAATAAGTCATCGGTTTAATGCACTTAATAAATTGAAAATGGATTTAAAATAACGAGGTAGCATATGCAAAAAATATTAAGCACAATGCGTCGTGCAATTCAGGATTATAATATGCTTCAGCCCGGGGACAAGGTTGCTGTGGGTGTTTCCGGCGGCAAAGACAGTTTGGCACTGCTTACGGCGCTTGCCAATTTCAGAAAATTTTCAGAAATGCCCTTTGAAGTTATGGGAATAACTATCGACATGGGCTTTGAAGGGGTGGATTATTCCCCCGTTGCAAAATTCTGTGAAGAAATAAATGTTGATTATATAGTAAAAAAGACCGACATTGCCGAGATTCTGTTTGATGTACGCAAGGAAAAAAATCCATGTTCACTCTGTTCAAGAATGCGGCGTGGAGCGGTGAACGACCTTGCAAAGGAAAATGGCTGCAACAAAATAGCATTAGGCCATAATAACGAGGATGTAATTGAAACTTTTTTTCTCTCACTATTCTACGAGGGGAGGCTCAACAGCTTTTCTCCGGTTACATACCTTTCACGGCGAGAACTTACCGTCATCCGTCCTCTTATTTACACACCTGAAAGTGATATTCGTGGATACGCAAGACGGGCAGAACTTCCTGTTGTAAAAAATCCCTGCCCCATGGACGGGGCATCAAAACGGCAGGATATGAAAGATTTTATCAACGACAAGACCGCCGCTGACAGACACTTCAAGGCACGAATGATGAATGCAATCCAAACAGGATTGGAAGATTGGAGGATACAATAATGAATACTGAAAATAAAATGCTTTTTTCTTTGGCAAAAAATGATTTCAAGGCCAAATATGCAGGTTCTGCCCTTGGCGCAATCTGGGCATTTATCAGTCCGGTTATAACCATTCTTATTTATTGGTTTGTTTTTCAGGTTGCATTTCAAAACGGGCCTGTTAACGATATGCCGTATGTAATATGGCTTGTTGCAGGCGTTGTCCCTTGGTTTTTCATTTCAGAAGGCTGGGGAGGTGCGACAGGAGTCTTTATTGATTACTCGTATCTTGTAAAAAAAGTGGTTTTCAAGGTTGAACTTTTGCCAACAGTCAGGGTAACTTCCGCCTTTTTTGTTCATCTGTTTTTTGCAGTTTTGACTTTTGTGGTATCAAGTGCCTATGGATACTTCCCCACTATTTTGCATCTGCAAATAGTTTATTATATGATGGCTGCATATATCCTTGCCCTTGCTCTTGGCAGAATCACTGCGACGCTTACGGTTTTTGCAAGGGATATAAGCAATTTCGTCGGGGTTTTGGTCCAGTTTGGCTTCTGGCTGACCCCCATATTTTGGGACATAAATGCAATTCCTCAAAATCTACATATTTTCTTTAAGCTGAACCCCATTTACTACATAACAGAGGGCTATCGTGACACATTTGTTTACGGCATAGGATTTTGGCAAAAACCGGTCCTTACATTATATTTTTGGGCGGTGGTTGCAGCACTACTGTTTTTGGGCAATGTGATTTTCAAAAGACTTCGCCCTCATCTTGCTGACCTCATTTAGTCCTGTTTGGTATAAAACAATGGAAATTTGTGCATACTTCCCGTATATAGTCAACAAAAAAGAAAGGCTGGGAAGTAACAATGACCGAAAAGAAATCACGAAAAGTTTTGATAATAAACAACATAAAGTCCGATACAATTGACCAGGCAATTTTTATTCTCAAACACAATCCGCCATCAAAATCTTATGGTGCGGTTGACAGTGGAATCGCAGGTGAAGCACAAAAAATAATTGACAATTATATCCATCAGGTAGAAAGATTAAAAACCGATTACGCATACACAGGGCTGACTAAAACAAAAAAAGCCAAGGGCGTGTTGCCTTGGACTTTGTTGCTTGTTGTGATTTCGATACTGTGCGTTGGGCTTAGTGTGGCTTTGCTGTATGCGGGTTGATTAATCAAGGTACATTGCCAGATTAATGACTTTCAGATGGTTTTCTTTTGCGAGATTTACTGTATGTTGTGTCCCGCCTTTCTCACCGGTGAAGTAGGCAATACAGTAGCCGCTTTGTTCAACCATAAATCTGTTGCGCTGATGCATACAGCCTGTACAGTATTTATCATTAAGACAATATATCTCATCTGCCACTTTGAGAATATCTTCGTATATAATTTGGTCTTTTTTACACCACTTCGCATGTTGGTCGCGGCAAGGGATTGCCATTACCAACCTGATGGAGGGGTGTCTTTCTTTTAGCCGCAACACCGCTTTTGCCGAGGCGATATCAAAGCCCAATGCACCACCTGATATAAAGGTGTTCACGCCTGTATTTACCAGGTGTTCAATTGCTTTTTCGGATAAAATATATAATTTATCCGAAACGGAAGCGGGGATATTCCTGTGCCCTGTGAAGCAACAAGTTGTCCTTTTGTCATACAAAATATCCATAAAAAATACCTCCTCTTCACAGGCAATGAGAAAACTTGTCATCTTTCCCAAATTAGTCTAGCACAACATCGCAAAGTTTGTCAATAATTTGTTTTACAAATCTTTTGTGATATGATAATATACATAGATAGTACATTGAACGGGGTGAATAATTTTGAATCTTTTTAAAAAAGGCTTTATATTTTTTGGAATTTGCTTTGTGTGTGATATTATTACACTATATTTGCCATTCCCATTTCCCGGAAGTGTTTTGTCTATGGTTGTGCTTTTTTTGTGTCTTCTTTTTGGGATATTTACTGTCCGGGATGTGGAACCCGTTGCTGATTTTTTGCTAAAAAATATGGCGCTTGTATTTGTTCCTGCAACGGTTTCAATCATTTCCTACACAAATATTCTTAAAAACATTATCTGGCAGTTCCTGGCGGTGTGTGCCATATCCACAGTGATTACATTTGTTTGCACCGCATACGCAGTTAAATTGACGATTTATTTTATGAACAAAAGAAAGGAGAAGAAAAATGCTTGAGCTTACTTCTGAACCTATCTTTGGGTTTACATTATGTATTGGTGCGTATGCTTTTGCTTGTGCCATTAAGAAAAGATTTAATTACACAATTTTTAATCATATGTTAATTGCATCGCTTACCATCATTGCGATTCTGACGCTTTTCAAAATCCCGCTTGAGAATTTTATGAATGGTGCGAACTTTGTTTCCATGTTTCTTGCTCCTGCAACTGCGGCTTTGGCGGTGTCAATGTATCGAAAGCTGGATGTCATCAAAGAAAACCTGCTGCCAATAATCGTAGGGTCAATTGTGGGTGCGGTTTCAGCACTTATAAGCGTGTATCTGCTGTGCAAACTTTTTAATCTGTCCGCAGATATAACTGCAAGTCTTTTGCCCAAATCCATCACCGTCGCATTTGCCACCAAACTTTCCGAGCAACTCGGTGGAATTGTTCCCATAACCGTTGCGTCAGTTTGTGTAACAGGAATTATAGGAGCAATTATGGCTCCGTACTTTATCAAGTGGTTTAAGGTTGACAATCCCATTGCTGCAGGGCTTGCCATTGGAGCTGCCAGTCACGCATTGGGCACCTCAAAGGCTGTTGAAATAGGCGAAATTGAGGGTACCATAAGCGGTATAGCAGTTGGCATTTGTGGGCTTGTAACCATAATTGTCGGGATATTTTTATAAAGTAAAAATGATGCAGCTTTGTGAACTGTACCATTTTGTGCAGTTATAACATAAAAAGCACCTTCTATGGTTTTTATACCATAGGAGGTGCTTTTGTTATTGGTTAACTTTAATTTACTACAGACCTTTTTGATATCTTACTTTTGTTCGGGGCGTTCCTCGGTAAGCTTTACCGAAACCTTTTGGGTAAGCCCTGTTTCATATTTATATACCTCAAGCTGCATTACTTCGCCCGGTTTGTGAGAATCTTTAATTTCGTTCAAATCGTCAAAGTTTGAAACCTCTTTGCCGTCGGCTTTTACAATAATATCTCCCTGCTCAAGTGAGGCAATTTCAGCACCGCTGCCAACCTGTGTTGCCATAACCTGAACACCCATAGGCCAGCCCTGTCTTGCGGACATATCACGGGTTACATCACGGGCAGAAATACCAAGAACAGGTCTGCCCTTGACATATCCGTAACGGATAAGGTCTTCGATAATTGGCTTGGCTTCGGAAATTGGTATTGCAAAGCCCATACCCTCAACAGAGGAAGATGCTATCTTTACTGCGTTTATGCCGATTACCTTGCCATAGGCGTTAACCAAAGCCCCACCGGAGTTCCCCTCGTTTATGGCGGCATCCGTTTGGATAACGCTCATTGTACGATTGTCCACATTGATTTTGCGGTTTATAGCACTGATAATACCCTGGGTGGTACTTCCAAAAAACTCCATACCCAATGGGTTACCAATAGCAATTGCCCGTTCCCCGACCTGGATTTGCGATGAATCACCAAGCTCTGCAACTGTAAGAGTTTCACCCGGTTTTATTTTTATCACCGCAAGGTCTGTCTTTGAGTCGCTGCCGATAACCTTTGCCTCGTACTCTGTACCGGTATTGAGTGTTACCCTGACTGCAGAAGCCCCGTCTATTACATGGTTGTTGGTAACAATATATCCGTCATTGCTGATAATGATACCGGAGCCTGTGCCCTCAGCGGTTGTAGATGCGTTGAAGAAACTCAGTACATTATTGACAGTGCTTGTAATACCCACAACCGAAGGCCCGACTTTCTTTGAAATATCAACAGTCGAAAGTTCACTGCCAAGGTTTATGGTTTGCTTTAATGAGGGATTGTCCTCGGATTGTTGCAGATTTGCAATTACATTGGCCTTGTTCCCCGGTCCCAGTCTGCCCGAACCAAAACCATAACCAACCGCAAACATACCACCAAGGATTGCCAAATTCAATACGCCAATTGCAGTAACAATGGCAACAAACCGGTTCATACGGGGAAATTTTTTAGCTTTTGGCTTATATACATCAAGGTCGGTGCAAGGCTTACATGAATCCTGAAAATCATCGTTGTTCCAAATATATGATGGCTCGCATGGTTTTTGGAATTCATTTTCCAAGGAAGAATCTTCATGTGAGTTATTTATATTATTGTTTTCGGGGTAAAAACCCTTTTCAAATTCGTTCATAAAAAAGCTCCTTTCATAATAATAATGTACCACTAATTTATTAAAAAAATATGAACA
>JAZNAJ010000041.1:0-13560 GCA_045586445.1 Clostridia bacterium
TAGGTGGCGGAGGGCATTCGGCATTGATTTGTTCCCAATTAGGCAGTGAAGGACAACTTGTAGGGATTGACCGCGATACGACTGCGATAAATGCCGCAAAAAAACGCCTTGAAGAGTATAGTGACAAGGTTACGATTGTTCACAACAATTTCTCAAATGTCAAAGAAGTTGTAAATGACCTTGGATTATATGGTAAAGTTGATGGGGCAATTCTGGATTTGGGAGTTTCTTCACCACAACTTGATACGGCAGAACGAGGATTCAGCTACAATTTGGATGCAAAACTTGATATGCGAATGAACCGCGAAGATAAGCTTAGCGCTTATGAAGTGGTGAATGAGTACAGCGAGAGCGAACTTACCAAGATAATATTTGATTATGGTGAAGAACGCTACGCAAGACAGATTGCAAGAGGAATTGTTGCAGCAAGGGAACAAAAAAACATAGAAACAACCTTTGAGCTTACTGATATAATAAAGGAATCAATACCTGCAAAAGCCAGATTTGTGGACAAGCATCCCGCAAAAAGAACATTTCAGGCAATCAGGATTGAGGTAAATAATGAGCTTGGAATTTTGGAAAATGCGATTGAGGACTTTGTCGAAATTCTCAAACCCGGCGGGGTGCTATCCATAATAACATTCCATTCATTAGAAGACAGAATTGTTAAACAGACTTTTCAAAAGCTGGCACAAGGTTGCACCTGCCCCAAAAGCTTTCCGGTGTGTGTTTGCGGGAACAAACCAAAGGTCAAAATATTGACACGAAAACCAATTGTTTCGGGCGAAGAAGAATTAACAGAAAACATGCGTGCTCATAGTGCAAAACTGAGAGCAGTCAAAAAAATATAAATTTATAGGAGAGGTTCTGAAAAATGGCGAATTTGTACGATTATAATATGAGCACAGCAAGAAAGCTCAGTTATGCTGACACAAGTTACGGACATAATTTGCATAAAGAACTTGAAAAGGATAAAAACAGAAAAAACAGAGATGCCGAAATCCAAAGAATAAAAATGAACAACCGCAAAGCTCTGTGCCGTGTGGTTGGAGTTGTTGTTGCTTTTATTATGGCTTTTTCTATTGTCAATGGTTATGTCGCAATAAACGAGGCTAATAATGAAATATCATCACTTAAAGCTGAATATAATGATATAGTTGCAAGCAACCAGGCGATTCAGGTTAAAATCGATAAAGCGGTGGATTTAAAGGAACTTCAGACTGTTGCAGGCGAAAAATACGGTATGATTCGTCCTGAGAGATACCAAATGTTTTACATTGATTTGGAAATGAACGATTTTTCGGAAAACACAAGGGAAAATGAAAAGGTTGCAAAGCAAGACAAGGTTAAGGTTGCAGGCGTTCCCGGAATAATTACAGGGACTTTGAATATATTTCAATAATAGGAATGCTTAAAGACGGAGCAAATCTCGAAAAAACTTTAATAAATAATTGAATGAAGACCGGCTGGAACACTCAAAAGACTTGGAGGTAGCAAAGGTGCACAGCGAACAAAGTACATTCAAACAACGGAAGAGAATCATTTTTCTGCTACGGGCAGCAATTGTGATTTTTTTCTTTTTAATGGTAAGAGTTGCGTGGCTTCAAATTGTTGATGGTGAGAAGCTTTCTTCTGCTGCCCGCGAACAACAGACCACAGACAATACAATCAATCCTGAACGAGGCATTATTTATGACAGGAATATGAAGATACTTGCCAATAATTTAAGCGTTGAAACAATTAGTATTACGCCCAAAAATGTCCGTTCTAATACCAAGCAATCAGCTGAACAAATTGCGAGAAAACTGGCGGAAATTCTGGAACTTGACGAGGATTCAGTACTTAAAAAAATAAAAAAGGAATCAAATTTTGAGTACATAAAACGCAAGGTTGAAAAGGACCAGGCAGATGCAGTCCGTGCGTATGTTGATGAATATAGGATAGACGGCATAAAATTCTCAAGCGATACCAAAAGATATTACCCCTACGGCAATTTTGCGTCGCAGGTTATAGGCTTTGTCGGAAGCGACAACAACGGTCTTGAAGGTATTGAGATGGTCTATGATGAGCAACTAAAAGGTGTTCCGGGCAGAATAGTTTCGGCAAACAAAACTGCAGGACTTGAAATTCCGGATAATTATGAAACTTATTATGAAGCACAAAACGGCAAGAGTGTTGTACTTACCATAGACGAAACAATTCAGCATTTTACAGAAAAACACCTTGAAAACGCACGGGTGGAAAATCAGCTTGAGGAAGGTGCGGCGGCAATTGTAATGAATGTAAAGACCGGCGAGATACTTGCAATGGCAACAAAACCCGATTATGACCTTAATGAACCATTTGCTGTAACCTCTGCTGTCGAAGAAAAATATCCCGACATAAAGAAGGAACTTGAAACATTGGAGGGCTCGGAGTATAATGCAAAACTTACCGAGGTTACTCAGTTCTTAAGACGAAACAAGGCTGTTGTAGACTCGTATGAGCCGGGTTCGACATTTAAAATTGCGGTTGCATCAATGGCGCTTGAAGAGAATGTAGTGGGGCTTAATGACCACTTTTATTGTGGTGGCTCTATAAAGGTTGCTGACCGAACAATCCATTGTGCAAACAGGAACGGACACGGGGCGGAAACCTTTGTGCAAGGCGTACAGAATTCTTGCAACCCTGTATTTATTGATGTAGGTGCCAGAGTCGGCAGAGAAAAGTTTATGGATTATGTCAAAGGCTTTGGGTTCAGGGAGGAAACTAAAATCGAGCTTCCAGGTGAAACGAATGGTATATTCCATTCTGCCGATAATTTTAAAGAAATTGACCTTGCAACATCATCATTTGGACAGAGCTTTAATGTTACGCCATTGCAAATGGTGACGATGGTTTCGGCTGTTGCCAATGGCGGCAAATTGATGAAACCGCACCTTGTTAAACAACTTGTTGACGAAGATAAAAATATAATTGAAGAATATTCCCCAACTGTTGTAAGACAGGTTATATCTGAAGAAACCAGCAAAACCATGTGCCAGATTCTTGAATCGGTTGTGTCGGAAGGCGGTGGCAGAAATGCTTACCTTGCAGGTTACAGGATTGCGGGAAAGACAGGTACTTCAGAGAAACAACCTCGTGGAAACGGAAAGTATGTTGCTTCATTCATAGGCTTTGCTCCGGCAGATGACCCTGAAATTGTGTGTCTTGTTATTCTTGACCAACCTCCCGCAGGGAATACATATTATGGTGGTCTGATTGCGGCACCGGTGGTAAAGAATATATTGGCGGAAAGCCTTCAGTATATGGGAATTGAACCTGAATATACGCAAGAAGAATTGGCGATGATAGATATTACAATCCCTGACATAACCGGTAAAACTCGCAAGGAAGCCGAGGCCATGCTTAAGGATGTAGGTGTCAATATAAAAATAAAGGGACAGGGCGACATAATACTTGACCAGGTGCCAAAAGCATATTCAAAGCTTGCTAAAAACTCCAAGGTAGTTGCGTATACCGAGGGAGAAGAAAGTACCAAGTCGGTAACAATCCCAAATGTTGTGGGATGTTATGGCTCGGAAGCAAATAAGGGCATAATAAACGCAGGACTTAATGTGAGGATAAAAGGACTTTCGACTTCGGGCGGTATTGCGGTGTGCACCGAGCAATCACCTGCTGCGGGTACGGTTGTAGAACCGGGGACCATAGTTACACTTGATTTCAGATTTGCCGAAATCCGTGATTAATGTAAAGAGAGGGAAAAAGATGACACTTTCAAAACTTCTTGGGAATTTAAAGATTATTGAAATTCAGGGGAACATTGACATAAAGGTTTCCGGCATAGCCTTTGATTCGCAAAAGGTAAAACCGGGTGATGTGTTTGTTTGTATAACAGGGTTTAAAACCGATGGACATAAATATGCCTATGATGCACTTGAAAAAGGTGCGGTTGCCATTGTTGCCGAACACCCTCTTGATGATACGGCGGCGACGGTTGTGGTGGTGGAGAACACTCGTCTTGCTCTTGCGAATATGGCGGCAGAGTTCTTTGAACATCCCTACAGAAACTTTAAACTTATAGGGGTAACCGGAACAAACGGGAAGACCACAACAACATATCTGGTAAAGGCAATTCTTGAAAACGCGGGGAAAAAAGTTGGACTTATCGGCACAAATCAAAATATGATAGGTGACGAGGTTATACCATCACATCATACAACGCCGGATTCATTGGAACTTATGCAGCTTTTTGACCGTATGACAAAGGAAAATGTAGATTGTGTTGTTATGGAGGTTTCGTCACATTCTCTTGCTCTTGACAGAGTGGCGGCGTGTCAATTTGATGTTGGAGCATTTACAAATATAACTCAGGACCATCTTGACTTTCATGAAACTATGGATAACTATATAAAGGCAAAAGCAAGGCTTTTCAGTATGTGTAAGTCAGGCATTGTAAATTGTGATGATAATTCCTTTGAAAAATTGGTCGAGGAAAGCACTTGCGGTGTTATAAAATACGGACTTGCAAACAATGCAGATATGCAGGCGGATAATATTGTGTTTAAGGCTGACGGCGTTGAATTTGACCTAAAGTACAAAGGCGAGGAGGTAAAAATCGAGCTTTCTATACCCGGCAAGTTTTCGGTATATAATGCGTTGACAGCGGCAGGCTGTGCAACCGGTATAGGACTTGATTTGAAACAGATTGCATCAGGGCTAAAGAATGCGACAGGGGTAAAGGGCAGAATTGAGGTTGTAAAAACCAATACTGATTATACGGTTATTATTGACTACGCACATACACCGGATGGACTTGTAAATATTTTAAATACAATAAAGGGTTTTGCAAAAGGAAGAATTATCACTTTGTTTGGATGTGGTGGGGATCGCGACAAGACAAAACGCCCACAGATGGGTAAAATTGCCGGAACACTTTCAGACTTTTGCATTGTAACAAGTGATAACCCCAGGTCGGAAGAGCCAATGAGTATAATTGATGATATATTGGTTGGAATAAACGAAACAGACTGCGAATATGAAGTGATTGAAAACCGCTTTGAAGCCATTGAGTTTGCACTTGACAATGCCAAGACAGATGATATAATACTTCTTGCGGGCAAAGGTCATGAATTATATCAGATTTTGAATGACCGAACCATTGTTTTTGACGAGAGAGAAATAGTTTTGAAATTAATAGAGTCATCCGAAGGGTAGGTTGTTGGAACTTGGAACATATAATGACAATCAATCAGGTAGCAAAGGCATGCAAAGGAAGATTATTAAATATTGAAGAAGATATATTGATAAAGGATATAGTCACAGATAGCCGAAAAATAAGTGATGGCTCGGTATTTGTGGCTTTGCGTGGTGAAAAGTTTGACGGGCACAACTTTGTAAGTCAGGTTTACAATCTGGGGGCTGTGTGCTGCATTGTTGATGAGAAGTTTGAGGGTAAAGAAAACTTTGCAACTATCGTTGTGGAGGATACCTATGCAGCACTCAGAGATGTTGCTGCGTATTACAGAAGCAGATTCAGTGCACCGTCAGTTGCCATTACGGGCAGCGTTGGCAAAACCAGTACAAAGGATATGGTTGCAGCCGTATTAAACGAGCATTATAAGGTTTTAAAGACCGAAGGTAATTTCAACAATGAAATCGGGTTGCCACTTACGGCGTTCAGAATGTCATCTGACGACGAAATAGCGGTTTTTGAAATGGGAATGAGTGCTTTTGGCGAAATATCAAGGCTTTCTAAAATTGCAACACCTGAAACGGCAATTATAACCAACATAGGGTATTCGCATATTGAAAATTTAGGTTCTCAGGAGAATATATTAAAAGCCAAACTTGAAGTGCTGGATGGTATGGTTCCAAATGGAACGGTTATTTTAAATGGCGATGACCCTTTTTTAAAGAAAGTAGTGGGGACACTTCCCTTTGAAACATTAAGTTACGGCATTGAAAACCAGGCGTGTGATATTGTTGCATTTAATATAAAAAAGGCTCCGGACGGTACGGAATTTGATGTCAAGGTTGACGGAGAAAATTATACTCTCAGGATAAATACACCAGGTCTTCACCATGTATACAATGCCCTTTCGGCAATTTTACTGGGAGTGGTTTATAATATGACTATGACCGAAATTGTAAAGGGTGTTGCACAGTTTGCTCCATCGGGAATGCGTCAAAACAGAATTGAACTTGACGACAAGGTTATTATCAAGGATTGTTACAACGCAAGCCCTACATCAATGAAATCAGGACTTGAAGTTTTGTCGGTAACAATCCCAAAGACAAAAGAACTGCCGTGCAGACGCGTTGCGGTTTTGGGCGATATGTTGGAGCTTGGCGATTTTTCAGAGGCAGCACATCGTGATATTGGCAGATTGTGTTGTGATTATGATTTAGGTTGTCTGATTGCGGTAGGACCAAATGCAAAGTTTGTAGCAGAGGGTGCTATTGAGAACGGATTTAATTCATCCGAGCTTTATGTCTTTAATGATAACACCGAGGCAAAAAGTCATATAAACGAGATATTACTGCCAAATGATGTGGTTTTGTTTAAAGGTTCAAGGGGTATGAGACTTGAAGAAATTGCAGATTTTGTTGCAGACGCAAATGTACAAATAAATTAATTTGCAAAAATACAAGCAAGCGGAGGATAAAAATGGTTAGTTTGTTGATGATTGTTACGATTGCGTTTATAGTTGCAGCGATTTCGGGACTTTTTTTGATTCCGTTTTTGCACAAGGTTAAATTTGGTCAGGAAATCCGTGAAGAAGGTCCATCGTGGCACAAAAAAAAGTCGGGGACACCTACAATGGGTGGTTTTATATTTATTGTCGCAACAATAATAGGCGTAATTGTAGGAATATTTGCCACTTCTATAGGAGAATATTTTGAAGATATTCAATCGATACTTGCGATTTTGGTTGCGGCATTGGGCTTTGGTGCAATTGGATTTCTTGATGATTATATAAAGGTAATATTAAAACGCAACTTGGGACTTCGCGCAGGACAAAAGTTTGCATTACAGTTTTTGGTTGCACTCATATTCGCAGTATGGCTGTCGGTGAGTGGACTTGTTGATACTGAGGTAGCAATTCCCTTTACCGATTTCACAGTTGAACTTGGATACTTTATTTATATACCATTTGTGATTTTGGTTATGCTTGCAGCGGTTAACAGTGTAAACCTGACCGATGGACTTGATGGATTGGCAGGGTTTATAACATTGTTTGTAGCACTGTTTTATATGATTTCCTCAAATATAAAAGGCGTATCGGTTGTGTCGGTATTTGCAGCATCATTGACAGGCGGCATCTTGGGATTTTTGATATACAATAAATATCCGGCAAGGGTATTTATGGGCGATACTGGCTCGTTGTTTTTGGGTGGAGCGGTATCGGCAATGGCTATATTTATGAAAAACCCTCTTGTATTACTGATAGTAGGATTTTTGTATGTTGCAGAAGCACTTTCGGTAATAATTCAGGTTACATATTTCAAAAAGACCGGAAAACGAATATTTAAAATGAGCCCAATCCACCATCATTTTGAGATGTGTGGTTGGAGCGAAAAAAAGATTGTTGTGGTTTTTTCGGCAGTTACCATTATGCTCTGTATTTTAGGGTTTTGGGCATAAGAAATTCGCAAAATTAAAAGGAAGGGCGGTTTGTTTAATTGAGGATAGTAAGAAAAAAAAGAACGATTCACAGACAGAGTATACCGTCCATCGGTCAAAATAAGGTAAGAGAATTGCGGGATACTGTTGCAGGGGTAGACAAACAGTTTTTGGCTGCCATTTATGTTTTGCTTGCATTTGGGCTACTTATGGTACTGAGTGCCAGCAGCCCTATTGCTTATGCAAGCAGTTCGACAAATCATGATAGTTTTTATTATTTCAAAAAACAATTGTTATGGGCGGTACTTGGCTCAATTGTTATGTTTTTTACAGCTAATTTTGATTACAGAAAGCTAAAAAAATGGGCGGTTTGGTGCCTTGCAGGAAGTATATTCTTGCTTATTTTGGTGCTTGTGCCGGGGATTGGCAGAAAGGTAAATGATGCAAGACGATGGATATATATTGGTCCATTCAACTTTCAGCCATCAGAACTTGCCAAAATTGCTACAATAATTTTCTTTTCCTACAGCCTTTCACGAAATTACAAGGAACTCTCAAATTTTGGGGTGTTCTTTATGTATATAGCGATTATAGGTGTTATGGCTGTAATAATTATGATGGAGCCACACTTCAGTTGTACTATGCTGATTGCCTTGACTGCGTGCGTTATACTTCTTGTTGCGGGAGCAAAAATAAGTCATTTTGTTATATTGGGATTGTGCGCTTTGCCGCTTATAGGGGTAGTAATCTTTATGGCACCATATCGTGCCGCCAGAGTGTTTACCTTCTTTGACCCCTTTAAGGATATACAAGGCAGTGGTTGGCAGATAGTACAATCGCTTTATGCTATCGGTTCAGGCGGAATTTTTGGTGCGGGGTTGGGACAAAGTCGACAAAAATATATGAATATACCAGAACCTCAGAATGACTTTATTTTTTCAATTCTGGCGGAGGAGTTTGGTCTTCTGGGGGCAATATTGGTATCACTTATGTTTATTTTTTTAATTGCAAGAGGAGTAAAAATAGCTCTTGAAGCTCCGGATATGTTCGGCACACTTCTGGCTACGGGAATTGTGGCAATGATAGCCATTCAGGCAATTGTAAATATTGCGGTTGTAACCTCATCTATGCCAGTTACAGGTATGCCTTTACCATTTTTTAGCTATGGCGGTACGGCACTTGCAATTACCATGGCAGAGATGGGAATAGTTTTGAATATTTCAAAGCATAAAAAGTAGGATATTGTTTTTAACCTTAAGAAAGGTGCGATATTATGAGAGTTTTGTTTGCGGGCGGAGGTACGGCAGGACATGTGAATCCAGCAGTTGCCGTAGCAAATTATATAAAGGAACAAGAACCTGAGAGCGAGTTCTTGTTTATAGGTACCCGTGATGGAATGGAGAGCACTCTTGTTCCTAAACAGGGGTACGATATTGAATATATTAAAATCCATGGTTTTGAGAGGTCGCTAAGTCTTTTTAATGTTAAGGTTGCAGCAGAGGTTGCGACAGGGACATTAAGAGCAATGCAGATTATCAAACGATTTAGACCTGATGCGGTAGTGGGTACGGGCGGATATGTTGCAGGTCCGGTGCTTTTGGCGGCGTCAATACTTAAGGTGCCGACTGTCGTTCACGAAGCAAATGCCTTTCCGGGCGTGACGGTAAGAAGTCTGGCAAGGTTTGTGGATGTTGTGGCGCTTGGTATGGAAGATGCTGCTAAATTTTTGAAAGAAGGCTGCAGAATTGAGGTTACGGGGAACCCCATAAGACCATCAATACTGAACATCGATAAAAAAACCGCCAAGGCAAAACTTTCTCTTGATGATAGACGGACTGTGCTTATTTTTGGAGGAAGTTTGGGTGCAGAAAAGATAAATGACATAGCAGTGGATTGGATTTGTGACATTGCAAAGAAACGCCGTTATCAGATAATAATGTCAACAGGGAAGAATAATCATTATACCGAAGTGATAAAACACTTTGAAAAAAACAATATTAATTTGGCGAATTATCCCGAAATAAAAGTTTTGGAATATATATATGATATGGACCTGTGCCTGAATGCAGCTGACCTTATAATTGCAAGGTCAGGGGGCTCGGTGAGTGAAATGACTGCACTGGGAAAAGCTGCAATACTCATTCCGTCGCCATATGTTGCAGGCAATCATCAAGAATATAATGCCCGTGCGGTTGAACGGTCGGGCGGAGCGGTCGTGATTTGTGAGGGCGAACTTACAAAAGAACGATTGGGTGGTGTAGCAGAAGAAATTCTGGATAGCGACAGCTTGCTTAAAAAAATGAGTGAAGGGGCAGCCAGTATCGGAATCAGAAATGCAACACACAAAATCTATTGCATTATCAAAGAGTTGATTGACAAAAAGCGAAAGTAATATTTGACAGTAACACATTCAAATATAGCACATAGTATGAAGTGTGGCAGAGTTAATCTGTATTTGGAGGTGTTACGGTGAGTAAAATCAAGATTTGCGGAGGAAAAACCCTAAAGGGTGAAATCAAGGTGCAAGGCTCAAAAAATGCAACCTTGCCGATAATGGCTGCAACCGTTTTAAATAAAGAAGAGTGTGTCCTGTGTAATTGTCCTGACCTTAGTGATTTGCATAATGCACTGGATATAATAAAACACATCGGAGGCGAGGCAACCTTTGATGACCATGTTGCGGTCATAAATGCAAGGGATATACATAAATTTGAAGTACCGGAGCCTCTTATGTGTGGAATGCGTTCATCGGTATTGTTTTTGGCACCTATAATTTCACGGCTTAAACGAGCGGTTATATCTTATCCGGGAGGATGCAGTATAGGGCTTAGACCAATAGACTTACATTTAAAGGCTTTTCGTCAGCTTGGGGTTGCAGTTGAAGAAATTGGCGGTCATGTATACTGCAGTGCAGAAAAAATAAAATCAGGAAAGATAAGCTTGCTTTTTCCCAGCGTTGGAGCAACCGAAAATATAATGCTTCTTGCGGCGGTGTCTGATGCAGAGGTCAGCATTGTCAATGCGGCACGGGAACCGGAAATCATAGAGCTTCAAAACTTTCTTAATAAAATGGGCGCCAAAATTTTTGGTGCAGGAACCGAAACAATTCGCATTATAGGTGTTGAAAAATTACACAAAGTACAGTATAATATAGTATCGGACAGAATTTTTGCAGCGACCGTGTTGTGTGCATCTGCTGCTTGCGGTGGCGATGTAGTTCTTAAAAATATTAATTCTGAACACATTGAACTAATGCTTTCCATGCTTTCGGGGGCAGGTTGCAATATTGAGTGCGGTGAAGATTTTGTTCGTGTCCGCTGCGACTCAAGATTGTCGGGGCTTGGCAAGGTGATGACTTCGCCATATCCGGGATTCCCTACTGATGCGCAGGCACTGTTTATGTCGGCTATGTCCGGAGCAGAGGGGACAACGGTGTTTGTGGAAAATATCTTTGAGAGTCGTTACAAGCATGTGCCGGAGCTTTTGAAAATGGGTGCAGATATAATTGTTGATGGGCGACTTGCCGCTGTTACGGGCTGCAACTTTATTCAAGGGGCTTCGGTCGAGGCGCAAGACCTGAGAGGCGGAGCAGCACTTGTGATAGCAGGACTTTCGGCTATCGGTGATACCTTGATTTCAGGAATTGAACATATTGACAGAGGCTATGAACACATAGAAGACACTTTTGCGGCATTGGGTGCTGCAATAAAAAGAATTTGATAAATATCGTGGGCGACAATTGCGTCGCCCTGAAACATAGATTCAAAAGAAAGGGGCTTTGGTCTTGGCTGAAATATCAGAGTTTGAAGCAAAAAAAAGACAACTTATAAAGAAGAAGCGTCGGGCAAGAATTAAAAGACGATTAATTTTGTTCAGCTTTTTCTTTGTATGTATAGGAATAATATTTACTGTACTTAAAGCTCCTTTATTTAATGTAAAAAGTATAATGTGTGTTGGACAAACTGAACTTACAGAAGAAGAAATTATTAAAATAGCAGGTGCTAAAACAGATGTAAATATATTCAGCACGGGCGTTAAGATAATGAAAAAGCGTCTTGCTGCAAATCCTTTGATTGACGAATGTAATGTAAGACGACTTTATCCAAACAAAATAAAGATATGGGTAAGGGAAGCAAAGACCTGTGCATATACCGAGAATAACGGGTTATTCCTTTTGGTTGACGAGAACGGGCAAATTATAAAGGTTGCCGATGTTAAGGAAAAAGATATAATATCAGGCAAAACAAAACTTGAAAAATTCAAAGCAAAATCCACCAAACCGGGCGAGTATATTGCAGACACTCAAAATTCATCGCATCAAAAGGCTATAGAGTGTATGGGGCTGTTAAGCGAGCTGGAGCTGCTGGACAAGACCGCGGCGATTGATACATCGGATTTGTCAAACATAACCATTGATTATGACAACAGGTTAATGATATTGATTGGCGGATATGAACAAATGGAGTACAAGCTGACTTTTATAAAAAAGGTTATTGCAGAGAGCTTGTCAGAATATGAAAAAGCAATACTCGACTATCGTGGGGACAAGCTTTATGTAGCACCAAGAACAGAAGAAGTTGTTCAGGAACAACCAAAAGATACTGAAGAAACAAACAAAAATGACAAAAACACTTCTGAAATTGAACAAAAAAGTGATGATAAAACAAAACAAAATCAATAAGACCTAAGAGGATGGGTAATAGTTATGAGTATAGAGAAAAAACAAAAATTCCAAATATCGATGTCAATTGTGATATT
This sequence comes from Clostridia bacterium, assembly GCA_045586445.1. Lineage (GTDB taxonomy): Bacteria > Bacillota > Clostridia > Monoglobales > Monoglobaceae > SIG440. The sequence goes on from JAZNAJ010000041.1 coordinate 12,365, forward strand.
GATACTTGTTTTTGCAGTAACCTGGCAGATAAAGGGTGTGCGAAAGACCAATGCGGTGGAAAGTCAGATTTCCAATCGTATTGAAACCTTGCAACAAGATTACAAAGCAGAACTTGATAAAAACGAAAAATTACTTCAACAGATTGTTGAACTTCAGAATGACCTTACAAAATACCGCGAACAAGTAACAGAAAGTGGCGGCGCGGCAAAAATTTTAAAAGAAGAACTGAACCGCGCAGAAACAATTGCTGGGCTTACAGATGTTTCGGGCAATGGTGTAATTGTAACCATAAAAGACGGCAGTGGCCAGGGTGTGGGCAATATTACCTATGACGACGGATATGGAATAGTACACGATTCATATTTGCTGACCATATTAAACGAGCTTCGGGCTGCCGGTGCAGAGGCGCTTTCCATCAACGATGAAAGAATTCTTGCAACCAGCGAAATAAGGTGCGTTGGGCCTACGGTAAGTGTAAATAATACAAAGCAGGCGGCGCCCTTTGAAATCAAGGCAATAGGCAACCCCGACACCTTGGAAAACGCATTAAGAATGCCGGGTGGTGCAGCGGAACAAGCTACATTTTACGGAGTAGAAGTGGGAATAAAGAAGAGCAATAAGTTGCTTATCAAAAAATATACAGGTGCAAGTACATTCAAATATGTTCAGGTGGTTGAGCCGGAGGTGACGGAGTAATGTTCTTTTTAATAGCAGTATTGGTTGGTATATTGATGGGACTGTTAATTCCGTATAATTTGTCGCCATCCATGCTTTCCTATGTGGCGGTTGCTCTTATCGCTGCGCTTGATTCGGTTCTTGGTGGCCTGTTGGCAAACCTCCATAAAAATTTCAATATAAATGTTTTTATGATAGGTCTGGTGTCCAATGCAATTTTGGGAATTTTTCTGACCTTTATAGGAAACATATTGGGAATCAGCTTATCCTTTGCAGTCATAATTGTTTTTGGTGTGAGAATGTTTAATAATATGGCGACAATCCGCAGACTGACTTTTGACAAATACTTCCAGAAAAAGGCAAGAGAGCGGGAATGGGAAATAAGACTCAGACTGCATGCAGCTGAGGCGGATGATAATGAAGATGTGTCCAAAGCACAAGAAAATTCAGAAAAAACCGAAGATGAGGCATAAAAATAGACATATTTGAAGTACAAAAGTTGAAGTTTATCACAAAAAGT
>JAZNAJ010000042.1:0-5117 GCA_045586445.1 Clostridia bacterium
GGCCATGGATATATACATGTTTAAAAGGCTCTTTGTTCATATGTTCAAGACCTGAGAATATCATCCTTGCAACCCAGAAGAAAATAATATCATAACCTGTTACAAGAACAGATGTTGGATAGAAGTAATCAAGGTCTTCGGTCTTATCCGGCCAACCAAGTGTTGAGAACGGCCAGAGTGCCGAGCTGAACCATGTATCCAGAACATCGTCTTCCTGCTTTACCTTGGCACCACACTTGGGACAAGTATCAATATCCGTCTTTGAAACGGTCATTTCGCCACATTCTGCACAATAGAATGCCGGTATTCTGTGTCCCCACCAAAGTTGACGGGAAATACACCAATCATGTACATTTTCCATCCAGTTCATATATGTCTTTGAAAATCTGTCAGGGATAAACGCCACATCGCCATCCTTAACAACATCAATTGCACGCTTTGCCAAAGGTGCCATCTTTACAAACCATTGGTTTGAGGTAAGCGGTTCAACAGTTGTTCCGCAACGATAACACTGTCCCACATTATGACTATGTTCCTCAACCTTAACCAAAAGTCCAAGGTTTTCAAGGTCTTTAACCATTTCACGGCGTGCCTCGTATCTGTCCATTCCCTCGTACTTGCCACCATAAGCATTTATTGTAGCGTCATCATTAAGAACCTTTATCTGCTCAAGATTATGGCGAAGTCCAACCTCAAAGTCATTGGGGTCGTGAGCCGGTGTGATTTTAACGCAACCTGTACCAAACTCTTTATCAACATAGTCGTCTGCAATAACAGGAATTTCTCTGCCTACAAGCGGTAAAATAAGTGTCTTTCCAACCAAATCTTTGTATCTTTCATCTTCAGGATTAACCGCTACGGCAGTGTCGCCCAAAAGGGTTTCAGGACGAGTGGTAGCTATAATCACAAAGTCATCGCTATCCTTTACCGGATACTTAATATGCCAGAAGTTTCCTGCTTGTTCAGCATACTCAACCTCTGCATCCGAAAGTGCCGTTGCACAACACGGACACCAGTTAATTATGCGGTTACCCCTGTATATAAGCCCCTTGTTGTAAAGATTAACAAAAACCTCACGGACTGCCCTTGAACAGCCCTCATCCATTGTAAATCTTTCTCTTTCCCAATCGCATGAACAACCAAGCTTCTTTATCTGATTGATTATTCTGTTACCATATTGTTCTTTCCAATCCCAAACAAGCTTCAAAAATTCATCTCTGCCCAAATCGTGACGGGTAAGGCCTTTTTCCTTGCGGAGATTTTCTTCAACCTTGATTTGGGTAGCAATTCCTGCGTGGTCGGTACCGGGCACCCACAACGCTGCATAACCCTGCATTCTTTTTGTTCGGATTAAAATATCCTGGAATGTTTCATCAAGGGCATGTCCCATATGAAGCTGTCCCGTAACATTGGGTGGCGGGATAACAATGGTAAATGGCTCCTTGTTTTTATCAATTTTTGTATGAAAGTATCCTTTTTTCACCCAATTGCTGTAAATTTTATCCTCAACAGCTTTTGGGTCGTATGTCTTTGGTAATTCTGTGGACACCTTTAAAACCCCTTTCTTATGTGCAAAATTTTCTTATAAACTTTAAGCAAGAACTATCTTCAAAAATACTTTCTTACCTTTTTTTACAACTATCTTGCCATCTGCAAAAATATCCTTAACAATGGCATATGCAATATCATCGACCTTGTTGCCGTCTATACTGATTCCACCTTGCTGAACAAGGCGTCTTGCCTCGCCTTTCGATGGTGCCAAGCCCGATACTGCAAGCAAATCTACGATATTCAGCCCTTCATCAATCAGTTTTGAATCAAGTTCAAAGGTTGGCATATCTGTATCATTGCTGCCTGCGCCAAATACCGCCTTTGCAGCAGTTTGTGCTTTATTTGCCTCGTCCTCGCCGTGTACCATTTTGGTAACCTCGTACGCAAGGCGTTCCTTAACTGCATTAAGTTGTTGACCTTCAAGTTTTTCGTACTGGGCAATTTCTTCCATAGAAACAAAGGTAACAAGTTTTATAAGTCTTATAACATCCTTGTCATCCACATTTCTCCAATACTGATAAAACTCATAAGGAGTAACCTTTTCCGGGTCGAGCCAGAGTGCACCTTTTTCGGTCTTGCCCATCTTTTTACCTTCAGAAGTGGTAAGAAGTGTGAATGTCATACCATAAGCTTCCTTGGCGTCTTTTCTTCTGATGAGTTCAATTCCGCCAATGATATTTGACCATTGGTCGTCTCCGCCAAATTCCATTATACAATCATATTCCTTGTGGAGCTTATAAAAGTCATAACTTTGCATAAGCATATAGTTAAATTCAAGGAACGAGAGACCTCTTTCCATTCTTGTTTTAAAGCACTCTGCCGAAAGCATTCTGTTAACCGAGAAATGTACACCAACCTCACGAAGAAATTCCACATAGTTAAGGTCCAGAAGCCAATCTGCATTGTTAACCATTATCGCCTTGCCATCAGAAAAGTCAATAAACTTTGACATTTGCTCTTTAAATTTGTCAGCATTGTGTTGAATTTCCTCACGGCTAATCATCGGACGCATATCCGTCTTTCCTGTCGGGTCACCAACCATTGTAGTACCACCGCCAAGAAGAATAATCGGTCTGTGTCCTGCGTTTTGCATATGTTTCATAACAATAAGTTGCATAAAATGACCTATGTGAAGGCTGTCAGCCGTTGGGTCAAACCCAATATAAAATGTAATTTTTTTATTTTCGAGAAGCTCTTTTATTTCCTCCTCGTGTGTCATTTGGGCAATCAAGCCGCGTTCTTTCAATACCTCATAAACATTTTTCATTTTTGAAATTCTTATCCTTTCTAATCCATTTTCATCGGATTTTTGTTTGCATCGTCCAGTTTCTCTATAAGCTCGTCAACAGCCTTGCTATCAACCTCAAACTCGGCTTTGCCGTTCACAAATACTGCATAGGATTTATTGACAGTTTTGACAAGACTTATTCTATGGGTATCAGTCACATTGCTATACCGGATGCTTATCTGGATATCCTTTGTGTCCTCGGGCACTGTTACAAGCTCGCCAATAAATCTTATTTTTGCAAGCGACTCAGCTATACCATCAAACACAGCCGAACTTGCAGCCTTTTGATTGATATAATACCTTGCGTTTTCTGTACCTTTTCCTGATACGGATATATCATAACTTTCATCTGCGGTTTTAACGCTTACTGAAACAATTTTTTTATAATCGGTTTTTAAAATACCGCTTTCCAAAATATAAAATGGTTCAACCTCTAAAAACTCAACAAGAGCAGAGTCAATCATAAAGACCGCATCCTCGCCTGCTTTCATTGCATAAACCGCTCCGGACTGACTGTTCCCAAGATACAAAGTTTCTTTTACATTATCCCATTCAAATTCCATTTGCGAACGCATGTCCTTTGTAAGACCATAAACAGACTTGTCCTCTTCAGGATTCTTGATAAAGTTCTTTCCCTTAAGAAGTGGAATTTTAACAACAATCTGTTGTTCAAACAATTCATCATCAACCTCGTATTTAAAAGGTTTTTCCATAAGGTACTTGTTATCCTTACTTCTTGACAGTTCATCAGCATTCTTAAGTCTTACCTTCATAGTATTACCTTCAGAATCCGTGTAACTGTAATATTGCGGGAGTGTATCAACTGCCGAAAGCCGCGGGAAAACCGATGTTATACGCAAACTGTCCAGATTGGGTGTCATAATCCGATACACCGACTCATACATTAAATAAGTTTTCGCATCCCCTGAAATCCTGAACGCACAGAAGTTTTGTGATGTTCCCAAAAACCGTATTTCTACATCCTCGCGGTCATCAATTTCAAGCCTTACGGTTTTGGAGTCTGATGTATCAAAATCTGCAAGTTGTTTGCGGCTGATTGTCCCTGTTGCAGTAATTTTAGATGCACTTGCAATCATTTTTTCCACCGCACTCTGGTCAAGCTCCGCTTTTGAGTCATCTTCGATTTCCCAACCCTTTTCCTCTTTTTCAATGGTATATTTATCGTCTTTACTCAAAACGGTATAACTTTCAATATCCGTCGAAAGACAACTAAACACATCCTCATTTTTATTCCTGGCAGGTTCTCTTGAACCTCCGTCCAAAACAAAATATATTCCAAAGCATGTCACAACAAGCAGTAGCAGGGCAGCTGCCCAAATCAGTACCACTGTCTGTTTTTTCATTAACATCGCCTCCTTAAAGGGATATTTTACTCTTTTTCAATATCTATTTTAATCGAAAGTTCCTTAAGCTGCTGATCGTCAACAATATCCGGAGAATTTGACATAAGCTCTGACGCATTCTGAACCTTGGGGAACGCCACAACATCACGAAGGCTGTCAGCACCACACATTATCATTGCAATACGGTCAAGGCCGATGCCCATACCGCCATGCGGTGCCGCACCATACTTGTAAGCCTCTACAAGGAAGCCAAACTTAGCTGCTATTTCTTCTTCAGTAAGTCCAAGTGCCTTGAACATCTTCTGTTGAAGCTCGTAATCATTTATGCGGATAGAACCACTTGAAAGTTCTGTGCCGTTAAGCACAAGGTCATACGCCTTTGCAGTAACCTTTTCGGGATTTGATTCAAGGTACTGAATACAATCATCCTCAGGCATTGTAAAGGGATGGTGCATTGCAACATAGGTTTTTGAATCTTCATCATATTCAAAGAACGGGAACTCGGTAACCCACAAGAAGTTAAAACCGTCCTTGATTATATCGAGTTGTTTTGCAACCTTTAAGCGAAGTGAACCGAGTGTTGAAAGGGTTGTGGAATTTTTATCAGCGACAATAAACACCACATCACCTTTTTCTGCTCCGCACTTTTCAATTATAGAATTAAGTTCCGCTTCGGTCATAAACTTAGCAAATGAACAAGTCGGCGCATCATCAATCCACCTGATATACGCAAGACCTTTTGCGCCAATACCTTTAACAAATTCGGTCAATTTATCAATTTCTTTACGGGTTAAGGTTTCAGCGGCACTCTTTGCACAAATTGCGCGAACTGAACCGCCCGACTCAATCGCTGATGTAAACACGCCAAATCCGCAGTCCTTAACCAAATCCGAAAGGTCGCATATCTCCATTTC
>JAZNAJ010000043.1:0-12946 GCA_045586445.1 Clostridia bacterium
GTCATTGTCTGATTTTCAAAATTCACCGTATCACTCCCTAAAAGGAACTTATTAATTTGTGCATCAGGCACACACCCACCGCATTGTCAGTACACAAATCGTGTTCTGCAAAGAACACGCCATCCATACCCACAAATTCATTTCTCATAAATTCGGATGAAGAAACACCGCCTACCATAAGAACATTCTTTACATTATACTTGGCTCTTGCAAATTCCACAGACTGTTTAATAGAGTCGGATATACACTTCATCGTGCAATAAGCCGCATAATCTTTGTCTGCTTTATTTTCAAGCTCGCGACTATATCTTGTTTCCTCGCCTGAAAAATTTATATATCCGTCTTTTACGCAAGTTGGAACCTTTGTCTTTTTGCCTGTGTAATCGCAAGCTGCCTTATCAATATATTTGCCGCAAGGAAAGTCAAAGCCACACTTCACGCCGATTCGGTCAATAAACTGTCCCGCCGGAAGGTCCCGCGTACCCCCTACAATTTCGCACACAAACTCATTCCCAACCCGCTTTGCAAGCAAAAGTTCGGTTGTTCCGCCGGAAATATGATATGTAAGGAAAGGCTCCTTCATAATATCATAGTTTTTGCAGGAATGTATAGCAGCCATTATATGCCCTTCCTGATGAGAAACCTCTATATATTCTGCATCGGTAACCGCCGAAATTGCTCTTGCATAGCCTTGCCCTGCCATAAACACAGGCATATACGAACCATCAATGTTCCGCGGTCTGGAACTCACCGTAACAACCAATTCCTTGAAACTGTTTACCGAAATTTTACTTTTTAACTCTTCAAAGAGCAATGGCAAATTCTTTGAATGCTGAAAAAATGCCTCTGACTGTCTTAGCCCGCAGTTGCCGGCCTTGACCTCAAGAGGCTTTTTTAAAGAAACTATTTTCTCACCACAACAGACTGCTACAGATGTTGTGTAGCAGCTTGTGTCAATTCCTAAATACAACTTTTCAGAACTCATCTGGATACACCTGTCATACCACTTAATTTACCTAATATTCCGTTTACAAATGGTGCAGCTTCCTCACCATCATACTTTTTGGCAAGGGCAACAGCTTCATTAACCGCAACTACAGGCGGAATATCATCACAAAATTCAATCTCATAAGCGGCAAGTCGCATTACCGACAGGATAACACTGGACATTCTTTCCACCTTCCAGTCGGCAGAAATTTCACCAAGTTGTTTATCTATAGCATTTATGTTTTCAACCGTGCCTTTAACAACTCTTTCGATGTATTCTTGCTGCTCTCCCGGATTGTATTCGGCAATAAAGTCATCAAGTATTGACGAAATCTCCTCAGGTTGAAATTTGTATTCAAAAAGCAATATAAATGCATACTCTCTGGCTTTTCTTCTGTTCATTTATTTTCACTCGGCCTTTCGCAATTATTCTTCGGTTGAATCCTGGAGTTGTTCGTCAGTTTCCTCATCAACTGCCGCATCTTCAGCAATTGTGGTAGTGTTTACCCCTTCAATGTTTACATTTACTGCAGTAACATTAAGACCTGTCATAGCCTCGACCTCATTTTTGGTCTTGCCTTGGATTTCCCACGCGACATCCGGAATCTTAACACCATATTCCACAACAACAAACATATCGATTTTTACATCCTTGCCCGAAATTGCAACCTTGACACCTTTGGATGGATTTTTTTTGCCAAGAAGTTCAGCAAATCCACCTGTAAGAGAGCTGGCCATCCCGCAAACTCCCTCAATGCTTTTTGCCGCAACTGCTGCGATAGTTGCAATTACATCCGCAGATATTGAAATGTTTCCGTCTTTATCAAGATTTGTGTTTATATTCTTTTCTTCAACGCTCATAACATCCTCCTAAGTTTTCAGATGAAATTTCATACACAATAAAATTATACCATAAAAAATATGATTTTACAATTATTTTTCGTTATTTTTTAAAGTTTAAACAAAATGCCCAAAAATGCACCTGCTGCTATATATAACAACGGATGTTTCTTGAACCTGAACACGCCAAAAACCATTGTCGCAAAAACGATTATCTTTTTATAATCAAGCATATAAAATATTTGAGTTTCCCCAGGCACAACCAAATTCTGTGATAATATTCCCACTACCGATGCAGCTATCACTCCTGCCACTGCAGCACGAATGCCATAGAATAAATCTTTAATCACAATACTGTCCTTAAACCTGTCCAAAATATGAGCAACAAATATTATTATAATTACGCTTGGAGCAACAAGCGATAAGGTTGACAATACACCGCCCATAACCCCGACAGCCTTAAATCCCGCAAATGTTGCCATATTGACCCCAATAGGGCCGGGCGTGGATTCAGAAACTGCAATCATATTTGTAAGTTCTTCGGATGTAAACCACGGATATTTTTCGGCAAGCTCGAATAAAAATGGCAATGTTGCCAGACCGCCGCCTATTGAAAAAAGACCAACTTTGAAAAACTCATAAATTATCGTAATATATGTCAGCATAGTCTTCTCCTTTACTTATCGCTTTTTCGGCGAAGTATCCGTCTGTATATAACACCGCTCAATCCCGCCACGACAACTATCAATACAGTTGGCATATCAAAAAAAATGGCAAACAAAAACGCCACAATCCCAACAAGCCATGTGAATCTGTCCACCAGTCCCGCCTTTCCCATTTTAATCACTGCTTGAATAAGCACGGCGCATACCGCCACACCGATACCGGCAAAGGCATACTCGACAATAGGATTTTGATATATCGCGCTTAAAGCAAGGGCAATAAGTGAAATGATGGTAATCGAAGGAGTAATAACCCCCAGGGTTGCCACTAACCCGCCAATAATACCTTTGTTTTTATAACCCACAAAAGTTGCAGTATTTACCGCAATAACGCCAGGTGTGCATTGACTTATAGCAAAATAATCCATAATTTCTTCCATAGTCGCCCATTTGTGTTTTTCTATTATTTCTTTTTCAAGCATAGGAAGCATTGCATATCCACCGCCAAAGGTGAGTGCACCTATTCTGAAAAAAGCTGCAAACAAATTGAAAAGCTGTTTTAACATTGTCATAAAACTGTTTCTCCTTAAGGCTAATACTGCCAGAAGTATATATATGGGCAGCTCCTTGCCCATCCGCCGTTTCTGAATGCGTATAATCCGTAAAACAAAAATACAACTAAGATAGCAAATTTTATAAGTGTATGATACGAGTTATACTTGATTTTTATGTACTTAAAGTTGTCCATAGTATTTGGAATTGCAACTGCCATATATACCATAAAATAATATCCAACTCGCATTGCCGTAGAATATATTCCACTAAACGCCTGACATATACACGCTACATAACACAGATTTATGAGTCCGTTCTGGTTTTTGTCCTTGGAATCATTAAAGAAAACCAAAAATGCATATATGCAAACAAAAATAAAAAATAATGTTCCTGCACCGGTACTCTCTATCATAGCATCTTCTTTAAACAATTTACTTAATAAAGAGAATAGCGTCCCCCTTAAAATAAACACTATTGGCAACAAAAATAAGAGCAACAATTTGCCGAAATCATTATATTTTATATGATATAATGGGTATGCAATCAAAAACACCAGGGATGATGAATGAAATGTTGACGCAAGCAAAACTGTCAAAATGAACAGGATTTTTTTCTTATTTTCAATAAAATACATCGAAAATGCGGTTATCCCGATAGCAATACCCTGTCGCAATCCGGAATAAAAAATCAAAAAAACCGGAAGTGCGACAAAAATACATACCGACAACAGTGTGATATTAGTTCTTTTGCAAATATAGATGGCAACTGGTAAAAGACTCACAAACGCACATACAATTAGAAAAAACTGTTCGTTTTTATATATAAGACCAACTATTTTGTTAAACAGTATGTATCCCCTTTCATAATTCAGGAATTTATCCATAGTAATAACATTTTCCAGATTAAAACTATTTATCATATAAAACGAAGGCAAATACCCTTGATATGTTCCATATCCAAGATCAAACCCCATATACGGATGTCTGAGTGCAAGAATTAAAAACGCAAGTGAAAATCCCAGAATCCCAACCCTTGTGTTTTTTTGCAGATATGTACCTTTGTTTCCATATATAAATGCTGAGCCTATGAAAAAAACCGTATAAAAAATGTAATAGGGCGTCATATTCTGTCTCCTTTATTTTAAGGCAAATTAAACCTTTTGCCATATAATTTATTCCATTTAACTTTTAAATTCTACCATCTTCATTGTAGCAAAAACACATTTCATTGTCAATACGATACTTGCCTATTTTTGCGATTGCACACTCATCGGTGCCGTATGGTAACCAAATTGAGTCATCGGAATATACTGTGATTAAAAGGCGGGTGATTAAAATGCTGCGAAGACGACGATGTCATAGATGCAGGTCAAATTGTTCTGTTGGATATTTCTTTATTGCAATAGGTACAGGGTTATTCCTTGCCTATGTTATACCAAGATATATTCTTATCACTCTGCTTGGAATCTGCCTTATGGGCATGGGAATTTGTATCATTATTAAAAAATAGTGGAAAGGAGATTTTTATGAAAATAGTAGTCGTAAAAGCCCCCAAATTTTTAAGGGGCATTCTTAAGAGCCTCTTTAAAATAAGGACCGAAGATGTATAAAATACATACCGAAATATTTTTTAAAATCCAGCTTGTACAATAAAAACCAATACATCAAGTTAAAAAATAACCCACTTTGAAAGATGTGGGTTATTTTTTTGAAAAAATCAACCGGATACCAAACCATTCAATTATCAAGAATACCAATCAGTTTCTTATATTAATTAGCATAAACTTATTTGCCTGCCTTTTTTATGCGTAAATATGCAAAAAGAAACACTATTTCGGAATTTTTATCCTACTTTAATGTTTCTTCTGTTTTTACTGTTCTTTATATTTCCTGATTATGGCGTCCACTATTCTTTCGGATGCGTGACCGTCGCCATAGGGGTTGACCGCCCTTGCCATCTTGGCATATTCTGCCGAATCTGTAAGCAAGGTCTTTGCCATTGAATAGATAACATCCTCATCTACTCCGGCTATACGAACTGTTCCGGATTCAACTGCCTCAGGGCGTTCGGTTTCGGTACGCATAACCAACACCGGTTTGCCAAGAGATGGGGCTTCCTCCTGAAGACCGCCAGAGTCTGTCATAACCATAAAGCTGCGGCTGATTGCATTATGAAGTTCATCCGCATTGACGGGTTCAATTAGTTTAATCCTGTCCATACCACCCAAAATCTCATTCGCTACTTCACGCACCGCAGGATTCATGTGTACGGGATAAACCACCTCAATATCCTCAAAATCCTCTACCAGGCGTTTTACGGCTTTGCAGATGTTTTGCAATGGTTTGCCAAGATTTTCACGACGATGTGCTGTCATAACAATAACGCGTTTGCCTGACCAATCCATCTTTGCCAATGTTTCGTCCTTAAAGCTATAATCTTCACGAACTGTTGTTTGAAGCGCATCAATAACTGTGTTTCCTGTAATATAAATTGTTTCGTCTGCAACATTTTCCTTAAGAAGGTTCTCGCGGTTTCGCTCGGTAGGGGAAAAGTGCATATCTGCAATAACCCCTGTAAGTCTGCGGTTTACTTCCTCAGGGAATGGCGAATATTTGTCATAAGTCCTAAGCCCTGCCTCAACATGCCCGACAGTAATCTGATTATAGAATGCCGCAAGACTGCCAACAAATGTTGTGGAGGTATCACCATGTACCAGCACTATATCAGGTTTCGCCTCTTTCATAACTTCATCCAGACCTTCAAGTCCACGGGTTGTAATGCTGATTAAAGTTTGTCTGTCCTTCATAATATTAAGGTCGTAATCAGGCTTGATTTCAAATATTTCCAGAACCTGGTCCAGCATTTGTCGGTGTTGTGCCGTAACGCATACTATAGATTCAATTTCGTCACGCTTTTCAAGTTCCTTTACAAGCGGAGCCATTTTTATCGCTTCGGGGCGTGTCCCGAAAATCGTCATAACCTTAATCTTCTTCATTTGTATTTTCCTCCTTTGGCTCCATAACAATTATGCTTACAATCAGCACAAAAAGCACTGCAAGCACAAGAATTAAGCCTCTTAGTGCGTCTTTCAGCGCCATAACCACCGCAGTCAAGCACAATATGCTTGTAATCGTATAAAGCATTCCAACGGTCTGTCTTTGCGAAAATCCCATATCAATCAGCCTGTGGTGCAGATGGCCTCTGTCGGGTGCCATTATAGACTTTTTCTTTGCAACTCGTCTTATTATAGCAAAAAGCGTGTCAAAAATGGGTAATCCCAATATAAGTACGGGTACTGCAAAAGATATTATCGCATACATCTTCATAAGACCTTGAATTGAAATGCACGCCAGGACAAATCCCAAAAATGTAGAACCTGTGTCGCCCATAAATATCTTTGCCGGATTGAAATTGTACGGCAGAAATCCAAAGCCTGCCCCGGCAAGTGCCGCTGTAATTATTGCCGCATTCAGGTTTTGCGACAAAATGGTCAACGACAAAAGTGCCACCGATGCAATTGACGAAATGCCAACCGCCAAGCCATCAAGTCCATCAATAAGGTTGACCGCATTGGTAACACCCACAATCCATAGTATCGTAATTGGTATTGACCAAAGTCCAAGGTTTATATATTCCGGACCAAACCATGTTGAAATCGGGTTGGCAATATATTCAATCTCAATACCTGAATAAACCACTATAAGGGCCGCCAATATTTGAAATAATAACTTTATTTTTGCGTTTAAATCACGCATATCATCAATTACGCCTACCGTTACCATAATAACCGCACCGCAAAGGATGCCCATTGTAGGTTTGTCGATAACCGCAAAACACAAAACGCTTATTACAAAACCGTAAAAAATTGCAAGACCGCCAATCAGCGGAATTGGTTTGTTATGAACTCTGCGTTCGTCTTTTGGAATATCCATAGCTTTGATTTTTCGCGCAAGAGCAATAACCGCCGGAGTCGTCGCAAAAGAAATCAAAAACGCTACCGATAATGCCAAAACAATAAAAATGCTGTTTGTTGTAAACATTTTTCTTATGTTACCTCCTGTAATTATTATGGTTGTATAAATCCCACCTTGCGGTATACCTTTGAGATGGTCTTTCGGGCAGTATATCTTGCCTGTTCGGCGCCTTTTTTGTATATACTTTCAAGATAATCCTTGTTCTTCATAAATTCTGCATAACGCTCCTGAATAGGCCTTAATGTTTCTGCCACCGATTCGGCAACTGCCCCCTTAAAGTCGCCATAGCCCTTGCCTTCAAATTCAAGGGTTATTTCATCAAATGACTTGCCTGTCATTGCAGAATAAATGTTCATAAGGTTTTCCACGCCTTCCTTGCCTTCGCCGCAACAAATCTCCGAGCCGGAATCTGTAACTGCTCTCTTGATTTTTTTGACCGCTTTATCGATAGGGTCAAGAAGCAAGATATAAGAATTCTCATTGGGGTCGGACTTGGACATTTTTTGCAAAGGCTCCTGCAAGCTCATTATCTTTGCCCCAACCTTTGGTATATATGGCTCGGGAACTTTAAAAGTATCGCTGTAGGCATTGTTAAAACGATTTGCAAGGTCGCGGGTAAGCTCAAGATGTTGCTTTTGGTCCTTGCCTACAGGCACTAAATCTGCTTGATAAAGAAGTATATCCGCTGCCATAAGCGACGGGTATGTAAAAAGTCCGGCATTGATATTGTCCGCGTGCTTGCGGCTTTTATCCTTGAACTGTGTCATACGGGATAGTTCGCCCATATAAGTATTGCAGTCAAGCACCCAACCAAGCTGTGTGTGTTCGGGGACATGGGACTGAAAGAATATAGGCTCCTTCTCGCCATCCAGTCCGCAGGCTAAAAATATGGCAAGCAAATCCATACAATTTTTGCGGAGTGTTTTTGGGTCCTGACGGACAGTTATGGAATGAAGGTCGGCTATCATATAATAGCTTTCGTATATATCTTCTTTTTGAAGTTGTACCCAATTGCGAAGTGCACCCACATAATTTCCCAAAGTCAGTGCCCCCGATGGCTGGATACCGCTTAATATTCTCTTTTTAGGCTCTGCCTGAATATTGCCCTCCATTATTTACACCCCCATATATTCGTGAAGAACTTCGCCAAGAGTCTTTATTCCGCTCTTTATTTCGTCTTCACTTGCAGTTGAATAGTTCATTCTGAAGGTACTGTAGGTAGCCTTGTCATCAATCATACACGAGGTACCGGGAACAAATGCAACATTTTTTTCAAGAGCCTTTTTCATAAGCTCTTTGCTGTCAAAACCATCAGGCATTGTGCAATACAGAAACAATCCGCCCTCAGGGCAAGTATGCACAACTTCTTTGGGGAAACATTCGTCCATTGTTGACATCATCAGTTTGCATTTTTTGCCGTATGCTTCGCGAAGTTTGGCAATATGCTCATCAATTGAATATTTTGTTACAAACTTATATGCAATCATTTGTGAAAGGACATTGGTATGTACATCCTGTGTCTGCTTGCAAATAATCATTCTTTCAAGAAGTTCTGCCTTTGCAGAAGTAAAGCCAAGGCGCATACCCGGTGCAAGAATCTTTGAGAAAGAGCCAAAGTATATAACCCTGCCTGATTTATCCAAAGACTTCAATGTGGGAACCTCTTCACCGCTAAAACGCAGTTCTCCATAAGGATTATCTTCATATACAAGGAAATCGTATTTTTCAGCAAGCTCTAAAATCTTTTTTCTTTTTTCCAGACTGGAGGTTATCCCCGATGGATTCTGGAATGTGGAAATTGTATAAAGAAGCTTGATGTTACTGTGTTCTTTAAGAAGTTCTTCAAGTTTATTGGTGTCAAGACCATCGTCCTCCATAGGAACGCCAAACAGCTGTGCATTATAAGAGCGAAAACAGTTTAACCCACCAATAAAGCTGGGTTCTTCACACACCACGCCATCGCCAGGGTTTATAAGTGATTTTGAACAAAGGTCTATCCCCTGCTGACCACCGCTGACAATAATTACATCATCATCCGCCTGCAAAATTCCCTGATTTTCAAGCCGTTCCTTAACCCACGCCCTAAGTGGCGCATACCCTTCGGTAATCCCGTACTGAAGTGCGGTGTTACCCTCATTTTCCAAAATTTCCTTTGCTATTTCGGCAAACTCTTCCTTAGGAAACAGATTAGGGTCAGGCGCTCCCCCTGCAAAACTGATTATTCCCGGTTTTGCAAGGAGCTTAAAAATTTCTCTTATTGAAGATGCTTCCAGATGTTTAACCTTATCTGAAAACTTTGTTGTAATATCCATTCTTATCAGTCCTTTTACTTTATTTTGAAAGTTGTTCTATACCCTTTTTAATACGATTGATTGTTTCGGTCTTGCCCAATATATACGCAAGTTCAACGCCACCGCCGGGGGTAAACGCCTTGCCTGAAACCGCAACTCTGACCGGCCACAAAATTCTGCCGTTTTTAAGTTCCAATTTTTCCACAAGAGCAATAAGTTTGTCGTGTATATTTTCCTTTGTCCAATCATCAATTGACTCAAGTACAGGAAGAACTTCATTCAATGCCTCAAGTGAATTTTCAGGATTGGTTTTCATCTTTTTGTGGGTGTAAAGTTCATTTTCATACACCGGAAGTTCGTCTAAGAAATCAACCTGTTCGGGAATATCAGAAAGCTTTTCGCATCTTGGCTGAAGAAGCTCTGAAACATCTTTTAAATTAATGTCCGGATTGGTGATAACACCATTGTAATACGGAAGTGCCAGCTCGTGAAACTTCTCGGGTGATAATTCTCTTATATATTCGCCGTTGAGCCAAGCCAGTTTCTTTTCATCAAAAATTGCGGGAGACTTGCTTATGCCCTTGACATTAAACGCCTCACAAAGCTCATCCATGGTGAACTTTTCCCGCTCGTCGCCGGGTGCCCAACCAAGAAGTGCAATATAATTGACAATAGCCTCTTTAAGGTAGCCTTTCTCAATAAAATCCTCATAAGATGCATCGCCATGGCGTTTTGAAAGTTTGTTGTTTGCATCCTTCATAACAGGTGAAACATGAATATACTTTGGAATTTCCCAACCAAATGCTTCATATAACAAATTATATTTAGGTGTTGATGAAAGATATTCACTTCCACGGATAATATGCGTAATATTCATAAGATGGTCATCTATTACATTTGCAAAGTTATAGGTGGGAAGTCCGTCTGCCTTGAGCAAAACATTATCGTCAAGGATAGCATTCTCAACGGTTATCTCGCCAAAAACCTCGTCTTGGAACGAAGTTTTGCCGGTCTTGGGCATCTTTTGTCTTATTACATACGGAACACCCGCATCAAGTTTTGCCTGGATTTCTTCCTTGGAGAGTTTACTGCAAAGACCATCATACTTTGTCGGCATCTTCATAACCGTCTGGTGTGCACGAAGCTCCTCCAAGCGTTCTTTGTCGCAGAAGCAATAGTAAGCATGTCCACTTTCAACCAACTTTTCGGCATATTCCTTATAAAGATTTCTTCTTTCGCTTTGAATATAAGGGCCAAAATCGCCACCAATATCCGGGCCTTCATCATGAATAAGTCCTGTATCCTTCATGGTTCTGTAAATTACATCAACCGCTCCGTCTACATAGCGTTCCTGGTCGGTATCCTCTATTCTTAAAATAAATTTGCCTCCGTTTGATTTTGCCAGAAGATACGCATAAAGCGCTGTTCTTAAATTTCCTATGTGCATATACCCGGTGGGGCTTGGTGCAAATCTTGTTCTTACTTCGTTTGTACTCATCTTATTTTATCCTCCTGATTTCAATTCTACTGTTCAATATATCCGACATAGGGCAAGTTTCTGTACTTCTCGTCATAATCAAGACCAAAGCCTATAACAAACTTGTCCGGTATTTCAAAGCCTAAGTAGTCAATATTTATACTGCATTCCCGTCTGTCGGGTTTGCTTAAGCAAGAACAGAGCTTGAGGCTTTTGGGTTTTCTTTCACCCAAAAGCTTAAACACTTCCTGCATAGTATAACCGCTGTCTATTATATCCTCAACAACGATAACATTTTCACCTTTAATATCACATTCAATATCTTTGGTAATTTTAACTGTTCCTGAGGTCTGAGTACCACTTCCATAGCTCTCTGCTTTCAAGAAGTACACCTCTGTATCAAGTGTTATCTTCTTCAAAAGGTCACTCATAAACATAAACGCACCTTTAAGCACACCAACAACAATAATCCTTTCACCTGCGAAATCATTGTTTATCTGCTCGGCAATTTCACTTATCCGCGCATCCATTGATGTCTCATCAATCAATACTTTCTTGTTCTTCAGCATTTCCATACTCAATCACCAATGCCCTCTCTGTATCTTTTGTAATTCTGTATTTTTCATTTACACGGTTTCCCACGATAGCAATGATTTCATTGCCTGTGGCAAGCAGCGGTATTTTGTTTCTGTCACATTTAGGTATTTTTTGGTCAATAAAAATACTTTTTATTTTTTTTGTCCGCCCATCAGCAAACCACACCATCTTGTCCCCGTCACGACGACTACGCAAGAACAGAGGCTGATTGCCTATTTTGTCCATATCCACCATAATCTCATTTATCTTGCATTTATATCCCCCTGTTTCCTCGCGGAGCGATATATTTTTGCCTATGCCTTCAAGAAAAACTGTATCACCTGCACAGATTTCAACAAAAAACTCATCATCCTCTGCAGGCACACATTTTGCGTCATTGGGTCCCAAAAATGTCAGCCAACCATAATTTACTTCTGCTCTAAGACCTTTGGGAAGGTCAATGCTTGTCCCCGTAGGTTTTTCCATTAGTTCAAATATATCGTCAATATGTTTTTTCTCAAGTTTGGTGTTTTTTGATGATTTGTCCGACGCAAGCCGCAATATCCTTGTTGCAATACTTTTTTCCACCATTTTCAAAGACGGAATATGCAAAGCGTTTGGCATACCTCTTTTAATAGGGGGTCCCAATCTGTCAAAAAGGCGTTTTGCATAACCATTTATAAACACGCTGTCCTCACAAGCATTTTCAGCAAGGCGAGTCATTGCATCAATGATGTTGGAATTAAATTCCTTTTCAAGATACGGAATAAGCTGATTTCTTATTTTATTACGGGTATAGTCATTATCTGCATTAGTAGCATCTGTGCAAAAATCAAGTCCGTTATCCGCACAATACTCTTCGATTTCTTTTCGGCTGACATCAAGAATAGGCCTTATCACCCCATCACCACGCATATATGCGATGCCACAAAGGCCGTCAACCCCCGTGCCCCTTATAATACGCATCAATACTGTTTCGGCATTGTCGTTTTTATTGTGGGCAGTCGCTATTTTGTTTAGGCCATATTTCATTTTAAGCTCGTCAAAAAAGCTATATCTGGCAATCCTGCCTGCTTCTTCAACCGTCAATTTACTTTCCTGTGCCATTGTGGCAACATCAATTGTTTTGGAAAAGAACGGAATATCCAACCCCAGGCAAAGGTTTTTAACAAACAGTTCATCGCTGTCTGCCGCATCACCACGCAGACCGTGGTTTATATGTGCACAATAAAGCTCAATGTCCAAATTCTTTTTCAGACTATTCAATATATGAAGCATACATACCGAATCTGCACCGCCCGAAACAGCCGCCAGAACTTTGTCACCTTTATTTATCATACCGTGTTCGCGGATGGTATCCATAACCTCCTGCAAAACCGAGTTAACCTTACTCACGGCTTCCACTCCAATTAGAAAATTTAGTAAACTCACCAAGCCATGTTAAATAGTCAAAGCCTGTTTCACCGTTTCTGTGCTTGGCAAAGATACATTTTGTGCGGTTTGGTTCTTCTGCCTCGGGATTATAAGCACCCTCGCGGTAAAGGAACATTACCATATCGGCATCCTGCTCGATAGCACCCGATT
>JAZNAJ010000044.1:0-7867 GCA_045586445.1 Clostridia bacterium
CTTATGAGGATTTTACGGAAGAGCAGCTTAAGGCGTTGATAAAACTTTCAGAAAACAAAGTATTGTGGTCAGGACACGAAGTTATGGGTGATGGTTCGTCGATAACTCTCTCTGAATCTATATCTGAACAACTGACAGGTGTGGTTTTTGTCTTCTATCCGAACACAGCAAGTGCATCGAACAGACACAATGTTATTACATATTTCAAAAGTAAATATGAGATAAACACATTTGGTAGTATCGGTCACACCTTTCCATTATTCAGAAACAACTTTTCGCAAATAGGCAATAAATATCTGTATGTATCAAATACAAAAGTAAACGGTCACTCTATGAACAGCCAAAAAGGAACTAACAATGGAGTTACTTATGACAATAGTGGTTGGGCGTTGTGTTATGTAATTGGTGTGTAAAGGATTAAACAAATGCGTAAAATTACAAATTTGATTTTACTGATTTTGAATTATTTAAGGAGTGAAGAGAATGTCACCGAGTGAATTTTTTACTGCTGCTATTGCGGCTCGACTTAACCGCATAAAAACGGCTGTTTTGAAAATTTTTAAAGGAAGGATGATTTAAATGGCAAATTTTGTTGAAAGAACAATTTCCCCGTCACTGACGGATAAGGATTTTATCAAAACGACTCACGGCGGCAACAACCCGGGCATTGAAATTGCAAACGGCTCCTGCCTGCCCAACTGTACATCCTACTGCCGCGGCAGATGGCTTGAAATTCTGAGAGGGCCCTCAAGGCTTTCGGGAGGAAATGCCGAGGATTGGTGGAATAACACCGCCGACGGCTACGAGAGGGGACAGAAGCCGAAGGTTGGTGCCGTAATCTGTTGGCGCAAGGGCAGACTTTGGAACGAAAGCGACGGCTGCGGCCATGTTGCCATTGTTGAAAAGGTCAAGGCAAACGGCGATATCGTGACAAGTGAAAGTGCCCACGGCGGTGAGAGGTGGAGAACCCGCACCTACACAAAGAAGTCAGGCTACTACTTTGCACCCGGTTACGATTTCCAGGGCTTTATTTACATACCCGTTACCTTCAAGGTTGAAAAGAAGAAATACAGTACGGGCACCTATAAGGTAATGTCTCCCGTGCTTGCCGTACGCACCGGCGCAGGCAAGCTTTACAGAAAAAAGAAGTGGAAGGAGCTTACCAAGGATGCACGTGCGCAGATTAAGGCTCTTAACAATATCGAATACGACGGCTATGTGAAGGGCGTTGAATTTGAGGTTACCAAGGTCAAGGGTATTTGGGGGCTTACGGCCTCGGGCTGGGTGAGCCTCAATCAGTGCGAAAGGACGGGTGCTTAATGAGTGAGGTTGTACTCGTTGCCATAATAAGCCTTATCGGCACCCTCGGCGGCACCTTCGGCGGTATCATTACCTCGAGCAAGCTGACAAACTACCGCATTGAGCAGCTTGAAAAAAAGGTTGAGGAGCACAACAAGGTTGTTGAACGCACCTACAGGCTCGAGGAGGAGCAGAAGGTGGAAGAAGAAAAATTTAAGGTTATCAATCACAGAATTGAGGACCTTGAAAAATATCACAGATAAGAAAGGATAAACGCTATGAAAAACTACATCGGTACAAAAACAATCAAGGCAAAACCTATGACAAGAGGGGAGTACAACATAAAAAGAGGCTGGAAAATCCCCGAGAATGAAAACCCTGCAGATGAAGGCTACCTTGTTGAGTATTCAGACGGTTATATTTCATGGTCTCCCAAGAAGCAGTTTGAGGAAGCTTACCGTGAATGTGACAATATGACCTTCGGCCTTGCAATCGAAGCTTTTAAGAAGGGCATGAAGGTTGCGAGAAAGGGTTGGAACGGCAAGGGTATGTTTGTTGTTTATCAGAAAGGATATCCTGATGGTATACCTTGCAACAAGCAGACTGCTGCAGCGTGGGGCATAAGCGAAGGTGATTTATTTGTTTGTAATCCCTATCTTCAGATAAAGAATGTAAACGGCTCACATTCTATGTGGGTGCCGAGTATCGGTGATGTTCTTGCCGAAGACTGGTGCATTGTAGAATAAGAAAGAGGTGCTTAATATGAATAACATTGACTACACAGAAATCATTCAGGCAATCCTTGCGCTCATTTCCGTGCTTATCACAACATTTCTTATTCCCTTCCTCAGAAAAAAGCTCTCCGCAGAGAAGCTTGAGGAACTGAAAAAGTGGGTCGGCATTGCGGTAAATGCCGCCGAACAGCTTTACGGCAGCAAGACGGGTCAGCAGAAGAAGGACTATGTTATTTCTTTCCTGCTCTCGAAGGGCATCACCTTTGATGCAAAAGAAGTTGAGACAATGATTGAAGCTGAGGTATATAAGTTGACCAACGAGCAGAAAAGTTTATAAAAAATGAAGTTATCCCCGGGAGAGCGTGAGTGCTCTCTCGGGGGTTGTTTTATGTTATAAGTATATGTGGCGTACATTCTTAAATGTATTAGCAGAATTCTCAATAGGTTATCGAGGAGATTGACAATGTTTTTTTAAATATTATTATTGACATTTTTTTGATTTTAGATATAATAATTTTGTTACATTTTAAGAGAACTATCTACAAATTGCATACATAAAAATGCAAGATGTAGTAATCTCAATGGTCTTAAGCATTGTTTTGGGTGACTGGGGGTCAAGAGGCCGCAGGTTCAAGTCCTGTCACTCGGACCAGTCGAAAGACCGTAACCTTAGAGAAATCAAGGGTTACGGTCTTTTTTTGTTTGTGCTGTTAATTTGTCATATTACCTCGTTTTTTATGGTTTTTTTATCAACTGCATACAAACTGCATACGTTTTTTACCTCCAAAAGCTCTATTGTTCGGCGCAGGTTTTCAATGTCTGCGTGAGTATATACATCATCGGTTACAGTGTGGCTTGCATGACCGAGAAGCTTCTGACGGTAAAAGTCGTCGGCACCTGCTTGTTTGAGTTTTGTTGCGAAGGTGTGACGGGTAATATGCGGTGTTATTGTTCGGTCAATGTCGAGCTCATCCAGAAGCTTGTTGAACATATGCTTGCGGAAATAGTCTGTTGTCATAGCTCTGCCGTCTTTGTTACAAAATACTGTTTTGCCGTTTTCGGCAAGCTGCAGGTCGATAATCCATTTTAGCTCAGAATGAACAGGGACAAGACGGTTCTTGCCTGCCTCTGTCTTTTTGCCGCCGGTGAAGGCGTATTCTTCTGCATCAAAGTTAAACACGGTAAGCTCAAGCAGTTCTCCAATGCGCCAGCCCGAATGTATCATATAATACACCCACTGAGCTGTTTTGTTGCCCTGCACTGCAGCTTGACCTATTTTCTGTATCTCAAGGTCGGTAAGGGCTCGTTTCGCTGTCTTCTCGAATTTTGGCAAAGTGACAAACTCAGCATAGTTTTTCGTGACAATGTCATTTTGCAGTGCGTAAGTGAAGAGAATTGAGAAAAGAAGCTTAACCTTTTTTACACTCGACTCTGAAAGGCCTTGCTCGGCGAGGTCAGTTATAATCTCCTGCATCTGCGCTGTTCTCAGCTCTGCAAAACGGTATGAGTGAAGACGTGAGCAGTGCTTGTATGCGGACTTGTAGCCATCCTGGGTGGAGCGTGTGAGGTTTTTATAACGAGTGGTTTGAAGGAAATCTTCGTAAACTTCTTTGAATGATAAGTCGGTTTTGCGGATATCAGGATTTACAATGTAATTTATGCGCCGCTCTTCAGCTTCCTTTCGGGTTTTGAAGGAGCCCAGATATTCACGCTTCATTACACCGTTTTCAAGATAAGCCTTGCCGTAAACAAGATAAGGCTTGCTTACACCCTTACGCTTGTAAATTGTACCTGTTCCGTTGGCACTTCTTTTCATAATTTCTGTCAACTCCTTGATTTATTTAGTTATTTATGGTAAAATGACAGAGTAATCCCTCTTAAGCGGGTTACTCTTTCTCTTCACTTTGGTCGGTCGGAGAGATGCGCCCTTCGGGGCGCTTTTTGTTTATGGTTACTGTCTGCATTCAGGACAGGGGTCATAGCCTCTGCCTTTTGCCGCCTCGGTGTTATAAATCCAAAAAGATGATGTGTCGAAGCGAGGACAGGTGTAACTGTGATAGTAAGGGTCGTTTTCATTTACACAAACTGCGTGGTAATAATAAAAATTATGTTCGTCAAAAATTTTGTTATACTTTTTTTGTAGTTCATCGTTGTCATCTTTTAAGTAATTATATTTTCTGCTTAAAGCGTTGTGCTCTTTTTCCAATTCAGAGTACGCCGATTCAATTTCTTTCATCTCGTGGTCATACACAAAACATAAACAAACTACAAGGGCAAGTATAACAGCTAAAGTAATGGTTAAAGCTATAAAAGGAAATTTATAACTGACGGATTTTGTGTCAGAGTTTTCAGTAACATCAACAGTAGTTTCCGGTGATTTTTGGTAATCTGCCAATATATTTGATTTACTCTTTTTGAGATTTTTGATGATATTATTCTGTATAAAATGGCTGAAGTAGGCATCTTCCACTTTTCGTCCTTCTGGAAGGTTATATTTTATTCTGCAGGCAGCTTCCGTTTCTGGGTCTTCTCTGAATTCAACAACAAGTTCATCAATGGAATATGGCATTGAGCCTAAAAGCCATCTTTTTGTAATAAATTTTTCTTTTTTTATAAGAAACGGAAGGAGAATATACCAAAATCCCCATCCGAATGTGACCGAAATCCCAAAAAGGATATCAGTCAGTATTGCCGTAGCAAACCAAGCCACGATAAAAGCAGTTATTATCAATGCTGCTCTTTTTTTGTAGCAACGGATACACAACCTGTCCCCATCAAGAATTGCTGTACCGCATTTTTCACATCGGTTTACTTTTCTTTGTTCAGTTTCTTTGGTAGTTGTTTTTTCGGGAAGAATATTTTCAAAAATGGTTGAAGGTGATATATCATCATTCCGTTGAAGCGAAATATCCTCACCGTAGATATTATAATCACCGTATTCTTTGAATTTTTTGTTTCCTTTGGAGAGTGAATATTTACTGTCTTTTGAATTCATTGCTCGTTATCCTTCCTTTGTTTCAGTTTTTGTTTTAATGTCATTGACTTTGTTATTGAAAAACAAAGTGCTGCGCAAAGCACAAAAACAGTGAAAACAATTAAAAATTTACCAAAATATGTTTTTAAATAGTTGTTTGATTCTTTTTTGGTGACGCTACCATTTGTTTGATTTTGCTTTTTTTGTTGGACGTCTTCCTTAATTTTGTTGTATGCTTCCTCATCGATTTTTCTCGCTTGCTCCATATAAGCTTCCCAATCTATTTCTGAAGAATATGTATTGTTGTTTAAATCATAGGGACACTCACCGTTGGGATGCAGATGTGCGGAATAACCGTGATGAAAATGATATTCCCCGGT
The DNA here is from genome assembly GCA_045586445.1 of Clostridia bacterium. Lineage (GTDB taxonomy): Bacteria > Bacillota > Clostridia > Monoglobales > Monoglobaceae > SIG440. The sequence continues at coordinate 5,388 of JAZNAJ010000044.1, forward strand.
GCTTCTGTCATAGTGACCGCCATTGCTGTCTGTTCTGCCCGGATGGGCGAGAGCTGTGAAAGAGGTTAGGAAGACAAGCAGCATAAGAATGAAAGAAAAAAGTATTTTTTTCATATCAATCTTTCCCGTAACAAATTGGACATGGTGGATATCCGAGTTCTTTTGCTTCACTGATTAAATAAGCTCCTGAAATTACATCCTGTGGTTCATCGGGATAAAGATAACAAAAGGAAAAATTTCTATGATAATTGTTGTCGCCTTTGAGTGTACAACAAAAGTACTCATCAATTTTATATAAGCGACCGGCATCAATATTTAAATAAGAGTACTTATCCTCAAGTTTGTTGTATTCCAAATTCATTTCTTCAATTTGCTCTTCTAATTTTAAAATTTCTTTATCTTTCAAGTCAGAATCTACTTCAAGGAAAACAAATAAAAAAAATAGAATTGCAGCAACTATAATAAACAAGCCGTCTGTTTTGTTTTTCATGTGTTTTTTCCTTCCACCGCCCTGAGGGCGGATTTTTAATTTTAGTAGTAATGACAAAAATCGACATTACTCCGTATATATAGTTTCGAAAAAACGAAAAAGTAACACAAATTTTTAAAAATATTTTTTTCTGCCGCCCGAGGGCGGCTATTTTTTTACTTCAAGGTAAATTATGTTACCTTTTCTATGCCAGCTTCGAGTTGCTTTTATCTGAATATTTATCAGCCCGGAGCATCTGCTTCATCATTCCTCTTATTTCGGCACGGTCAATGGTGTCGAGCTGGGATAGCAGTTCGTGAAGCTCCTGTAGTTCAGGGGAGATGTTGGATTCGGGTTGTTTGATGCTCTGATATTCAGTCCGTTTCATAGGAACATTATAACCCATCAGCCATGCTTCAGAAACATTCAAAGCTTTTGCAATTTTATAAATGTTTCGTTGTTTGGGCTCGTATTCTCCGGAAAGGTATGTGCTTATTGATGATTTGCCGATACCAGTTTTTTCGACGAGTTCTGACTGCTTCATTTGTCTAATTTGAAGAGCTTCTTTCATTCTTTCTGCAATAGTGTGCATTATTAACACCTCTTTTCTATCCGTATAATATCACGAATGTTCAGAAAATGCAACAAAAAGTTTATAAAAAAGCAAAAAAAGTTCAGAAAAATGAAAAATCGCTATTGACAAACAAAAAATGCTGTGTTATATTTAGTTCAGAAACACGAACAAAGTGCGAAAGGTGGTGATACTATGAGTTTCAATTATGACAGTCTTTTAGGTAAAATTAAAGAGGTCTGCAAGACACAGGATGCGTTTGCAGACAAAATGGGTATATCAAGAACAGCGTTAAATTTAAGGTTAAACAACAAAGCGGATTTCAAAGCAAAGGAAATGAAGAAAGCTTGTGAAGTTTTAAAAATTTCTGTTTCAGATATACCTATTTATTTTTTTTGCACCGAAAGTTCAGAAACGCGAACTGCAAGTTAAGACACAACGCCAACCGACCATTACATAGAACACAAGGAAGGAGGGGTGAGAATGCTACTTAAGAAACTTGATGAAGCAATAGAAAAAGCGGACCGATTAAAGAACCTCTTAACAGAAGTGAAAACTTTAATCGATTCGCTTACGGTAACGCACATACCGTGCTCAGGTGACGGACGAATCTATCACCAGGGCAACAGTATTAAGTGTCCGTCAACCGAAGATTGACTTGTTGATGTAGTCCCAATTATCTTCGGCAAGCCAGCCTTGTAAATTGTTCTTTACTTCAATAACCAGTAAGCGGTCATTTGAATCAAGATAAGGCTGAATTTTCTCAAATACTGCATTTGCAGAAGTGAGATTTGACTTGATTAAATAAGACGACTTCCAAAATGTACACCAAACACCGGTGGAAGCATCTTTTATGGCGTCAATTACTTCATCGTATTTTTGCCCTTGCTTATTCAAGTCATAAGTAACCATATAAACCATACACATTCTCCTTTCTTTTAAAATTCTTTGAAGAGGGTAAATCTCTCCAAATACATAATCAAAAAAGAAGGAAAAAGTAACATATTTTTGTAATCAACCAACCGACCAAAGGGGAGAACCCTCTCCGTCAGACCTGCGGTCTGACACCTCTCCCAAAGGGCGAGGCAAGAAAACCAACCGACCAAAGGAGGATGAACAATGGCATTGAAACCGAAAAGAGAAATCAGCGATGCGGAAATTCTTTCTATGAAAGAGGTGCCCGTAAAAATTGCGGCTGATTATCTCGGTATGACATACCCGATGCTGACTTGGAAGCTTCAGCAGGGTGAGGTTCCTTTCGGCTTTGCGAAGAAGAATCGGGAGTGGACCTATCACATTAGTCCACAGGCGCTTGTAAGATACAAGAACGGTGACAGTGATGCAAATATCCTTCAGGCAATACATAATCAGCTAAAGGACATTCAGAAGCAGCTTCCCGAAATATGCGCTTTATTAAAAAGCTACGAAGAAATAAAAGGA
>JAZNAJ010000045.1:0-2835 GCA_045586445.1 Clostridia bacterium
AATTATGACGGTTCAGAAACAGACAGGAAAGATTTTTACCATTAACCAAAATCGTGGGGTGAATAAAGATTTTATCGCAATGAAAAGCATAGTTGAGTCAGGGAAAATTGGTGATATCTATGTGATAGAGTCGAGAGTGGAAGGATCAAGAGGAGTTCCTTCGGGGTGGCGTACCGATCCGGCTCAGGGTGGCGGTATGATGCTTGACTGGGGGGTGCATCTGATTGACCAGATTATGATTATGTACCCCTATAAGGTTACGGAAGTTTTCTGCAAAATGTACAGCATAAATTATCCGGATGTTGATGATAATTTTCACCTTACAATGACTCTGGAAAATGGTATTACTGCGTACATAGAGGTTTCAACCAACAGCTTTATTAATCATCCGAGATGGTATGTTCTGGGAAGGGAGGGCAGCCTTGTTATTGATGGGTGGGATGCCACCGGTAAGGTAATTCGATGCAAAACCCGTGAAGAGAGTTGGGGTGCGGAAATAAAAAATACCAAGGCGGGTCCATCGAAAACCATGGCAGCAAGAAGTGAAAATACTGTTGAGGAGTTTGAAATCAATGCGCCGCTTGATGTGGTTGACAATTTAAATCCTGTTTATTGGCAGCTTATTGATGCATTGGATGGAAAAGCTCCGCTTCAGATTACGCCTGAGCAGGCAATGCGTGTTATGAAAATAATGGAAGCGGCATTTGAATCTGCAAAAGACAAAAAAGTTGTGTTGACAGATATTTAAGGAAAAAAGTATGTTGACTGGACGGGGATGACGGGGTAACTTTAGGTAAACAGTTTGGGGAAAAGATTGATACTGTAAACTAAAGCTACACCCGAAATAGCTGCTTCTTCTGCACTTGACACCTTTATTGAGTAACACATCGGCTGTTACGGCGAGAAGTTGTTCGGCAAAAAATGCAGAATTATACGAAAAACACTTTATTTTAAATCTTTAAAACTAAATTTCAAGTAGGTTTTATATTCGTCAAAGGGTTTTAGAGCCACATATTCAGCGTGCTTTGCAATGTTTTCACCGCCAAAGTTAGTAGTTCTGGGTTCGAGCCCGATTGTGTAATCACTTTCGGAGGGCATTTTCCAGATAAGGAATTTGGGTAGAGTATCTCTTTTGTATGTAATATACGCACCGATTTCTCCGTTTTCAATACCGGCAGTTGCCATATCACCCGCATGTTCAACTTTAAGGCAGGCTTCCGCAGCATCGTGGATAGGCGCGGAAAAATCAGAAAGCTCTTCGGGAACGCCAACAATTTTGCAGGTTTCGCTTACAAGAGGATAACCAAAGTTACAATGGTAACAGTAGGCTATGTCAACATCTCTAAAGTCTTCGTTTATAAGTGTGTCCTCAAGGGTGAACTCGTCCGAGAACAGTTTTGTTGTGATGGTGCGTTTTACAACAAGGTTTTCGCCAAAAATAACACTTTCACGCATCTCTCCGGACACTTTCATAACATATTCGTCGCCAATCCAATCGGCAAACACGCTTATTTTTGAAGCAGGAGTATTAGCTATTCTGCCATGAAGACCAAAGTTTTCATATGGTTTACCTATGTTGCGAAGGCCGCAGGTTGTAACAAGACCTCCATAAAAACCTCTGAGCCATCCCTTTTCGGCAGGCTCATAAAATGAAGGAGCAGTGATGCCTGTTTTTGACAGCCAGCTTACCGCGGTTCCTTTATAATATGCCTGCGCAATGTCCATGCACCTGTCGGGGAGAATGGTAAATCTTAACTTGCCAGTATTTATTTCAATGGCGCGAACTCCTTTGGATTTACCGTCATTAAAAGTGAAATCTCTGACTCCGCCAATCTGCTCAACAGAGCCTATTCTTTTTAAAATTTCCTGTTTGTTCATAATAACCACCCTTTTCAAAAAATAACAAAAAGAACTTAAAGCTTTCGCTTTAAGTTCTTTTAAGATGGAGCTGAAGAAGGGACTTGAACCCTCGACCTGCTGATTACGAATCAGCTGCGCTACCAACTGTGCCACTTCAGCAAAAAGCTTACCATATAATTATACTATAATTTTAGAATTTGTCAAGAGGAGAGACTACAGTAGACTCTCCTCAGCATAGATTGATTTATTTTCTTCAAGCGATTTTTTTACATCTAATATCCGTTGGTTTTCCGACCCACGGAATCTTAATGAAATGTTCTTCTTTTCGAGCACAAACTTGCCGTCCACAAGGACATCTGTAAGGCCAAGGATATCATTTGTAATGTCGGTATGTGCAGTGGAGGGGACAAGTCCGCATAGCTCCTCAAAAAGATAGCCGGAATAACACCATACTGTTTTTTCGGGCAATTCTTTTCTGATTTTTTTAAGAAGGTTTAAAATTTCCGGCTGATTTTCCGGTTCGAAAGGTTCACCGCCCAGAATTGTGATGCCATCAATATAATCTGGTTTTAATGCAGTGAGAATCTGGTCTGCGGTTTCAGATGTAAACTCTTTCCCGTAACAAAAATCCCAGGTTTCCGGATTAAAGCACCCCTTGCAATGATGTCTGCACCCTGAAACGAACAGGGACACTCTTATGCCCCTGCCGTTTGCAATGTCGTTTTTTTTAATTTCTCCGTAATTCATTACAGATGCAACACTCTTTCCTTAATTTCCTGAGTTCTGCCCTGATTCCAGAACTGAGAGCCGATGTATCCGCAGGTGCGGCGTGCAACATTCATTTTGGTTTCATCACGATTGCCGCAGTTTGGACATTCCCAAACAAGCTTGCCGTCGGCGTCGTCTTTTATTTCAATTTCGCCGTCAAATCCGCAGATGTGGCAATAATCGCTTTTGGTGTTGAGCTCGGCATAC
>JAZNAJ010000046.1:0-4085 GCA_045586445.1 Clostridia bacterium
CATGGCTACGATCCGACTTGAGGTGAAGGGAAGAACAGAAGCCACAAATATCATTCAAGTGGCAATAGATAACTATATAGAAAAGTTTTGCAAGTAAAGGGCAGTGCTGCTCACCTTTGTAAAGTCTGGTTGAAAATTATATATTGGCAGGGGATAATTTGCCCCACAATTAATATGCACCCCAAAAGTGTGTAACTTTTGGGGTGCATATTGATTTTCGGCCTTAATTATTGAAAACTTCATAAAAATCCTTATAAAGATACAGCGAGCCACATAAAATTACCGGCTTGCCAATTTTTACAGCGGTATGATATGCGTTTTTCAGAGATTTAAATGGAACTGCTTCCAAACCCAACTCGCCGGCATTTTCGCAAATGTGTTCAGCTGTGGCAGCCCGTGGGTTGTTTTTGACTTGTACTGCAAAAATTTTAGAGGAGTCCATAAGTCCTGAATTTTTCAGTTCTGTAAAGGTCCCGTTAATGTCCTTATCGCCCATAAAAGCCATTACAAAGGTGGCGCCATCCCAACAAGGAAAATATCTTTTTAACGAAGAAATCAGTGCAACCACACCGTTTTTATTGTGTGCACCATCGTATATAACAAGGGGCTTTTTCGAAATTATTTCAAATCTGCCGGGGTTTTTAGCTTTGGCAATACCTGATTTAATAAATTGTGGCAAGATTCCCAAAGCAGTGGCACATTCTGCCGCCAAGGCAGCATTTTCAGGCTGATAAAAACCACTTATACCGCACCTGATTGTATCAATTTTTGTTTCGGTACATTTGGTGGTATAATTAAAACTTTCGCAAAAATCTTTTGCACCAATAATATCAGGGGTATTTGCCACAATAAGCCGATTGTTTTTCTCTGCACAGACTCTTTTTAGCACCGAGAGAGCCTCGTCAGATTGTGGAGAGGTTACACAAATGGATTCTTCCTGACCGCATTTCTTTTTTATTATTCCTGCCTTCTCGGCAGCGATTGCTTCGATGGTATCACCAAGGTATTCGGTATGGTCCAGGTCAAGTCGGGTTATTACCGATGCCAATGGCGGTGGAATAATATTTGTAGCATCGCGAGTGCCACCAAGCCCTGTTTCCAGAATTACAATATCGCAGTTTTTATTTTTGAAATACAAAAATGCAGCTGCGGTCCATATTTCAAATTGAGTGGGCGAGTCGCCAAGCTCGTTAATTACTTCCTTGACTCCAATTTCTACCTTGGCAAGTACAGTTTCCAACTCTTTATCAGAAATAAGCTTGCCATCGATAGAGATGCGTTCGCACACCGAAATCAAATTTGGTGATGTGTACTTGCCGGTTCGGTATCCTGCATCCGAAAAAATGTTTTGCAAAAAACTACACACCGAGCCTTTGCCGTTTGTTCCCGCTATGTGAATAAATTTCAAATCATTTTGCGGATTGCCAAGGTGTTTAAGAAGGCACTCGATTGACTCAAGCCTAAGCCTTGCGATTGCCTGAAAGCTATTTGCAAACTTGTTAAAACTGTCATTATTCATCGTGAATGTTTGTCCCCCTTAGATTTGAGAAGTTTAAGTCGATTTATCAATGTATAGCTTGAAGCAAGCACCACGAGGTGCAAGGCAAAATTTACAAGACTGGCAGGGGTGCGTACAACAAATGCTGCCCCAAAAGAGGGGAACCAACCAAGCCAAAAGGTATAAACTGCCGTGTTTACCAGTATTGCTAATGCCAATTGTGCCAAAGAACAAGCTACAGACAGGATGATATAGGATGTCCTTGGGGGGTGTTCCTTAAGAAAAAATAACCCATATATGAAACCCGACACAAATTCCAAAACCGTAATTTGCGGAACAAAAGGCCCAACGGGAGCGAGCAAACAATTGAGAATATCGCCTGTCATAGCACATATACCACCCCAAATCGGTCCGTAGATGGCTGCGGTAACAAACACAGATATAAACTTAAGCGGAATTTTGACAATAGTACCTATCCGAAAGGTACAAAAGATAGACAAGAGTGCTGTAATAGCCATAAGAAGACCTAATATACAAATATCACGAACACTAAGCCTTGGGAAAACCTTTTTCATAACAAAAAACCCTTTCTGCAGCATCGCTACAAAAAGGGTAAAGAAAATGCGTTTACGAATTCTGCAGCAACGGAATGCGAAACCGAAATCGCAAGACACATGGTCTTTTCGTAGGAACGACAACTTCCCGTTCGCTCCTCACTTGACGCATCGGCTTCTACTTTGCTTTAAAATATAACTTCTTTATCGGTTTTATCTCAACTGGTTGCGGTTATCCTTGACAATATTAATGCATTGCTCCAAATCACGGATAGTTTTTACCACAACATTTTCAACATTTTCAAGGAGATAATCTGCATATTGATAGCTTGATTCCTTTGCGGCGTTTGCCTCGGCATTTGCACTGTCCATAATCTCGCTTGCAGCCTGGGTTGCCTTTTTGGTGATTTCATTTTCATCAACCATAGCAACAATTTTTTCATTGGCAGCCTTGATAATGTCCTCGGCTTCCTTTCTTGCGTCATTCACAATGTTCTGTCGTTCAGCCTTAATCCACTTAGCTTGCTCTAAATCAGTTGGCAACTTAAGACGGATTTCCTGAAGGATTTCCAAAAGTTCCTCTTTGTCCAAAAGGCAACGCCCCGAAAAAGGCACAGCAACGCCCTTGTCAATGACATCCTCCAATTCGTTTATCAATTCCAAAGTATCCATTTCCATAATACTTTACCTCCTTAAATATACATTAATATCCGAAACGGTGCTTGATAAGGTCAATCAGTTCGGGTGGAACAAGTCCCTCAAGTTTACCGTTGTATTTTGCTACTTCTTTTACAACACTTGAACTCAAAAACATAAACTCACTGCTGCATGGCATAAATATAGTTTCAACCTCGTCGCAAAGATTGCGGTTGGTAAGAGCAAGCTGGAACTCGTATTCGTAATCGGAAACGGCACGAAGCCCTTTTACAATCACCGAGTAATTGTTGTCATACATAAAATCTGCCAAAAGCCCCGAGAACGAACAAATCTCAACATTGGGGATGTCTTTGGTAACGGTTTTAAGCATAGCCACCCGTTCTTTAAGAGAAAAGACAGGGTTTTTATTGCCGTTGACTAGAACCGCAACAACCAGTTTGTCAAAAAGCCTTGATGCACGACGGATAATATCCAAATGCCCGTTTGTGCATGGGTCAAAGCTGCCGGGATAAACTGCTGTCTGCATCAGAATTACCTCCCTGTGTGTCCTTCCTGCCCAGAACAAAAACCATTGTTTTGCCGTATTTGGCTTGCTTCAGTATATCAAAATATCCATCGGGCGGTGTTTCGCCACCGACTTCACTTTCGGCAACTATTATACCATCTTTGGCAAGCAAATCAAGTCTGTGAATTTCTTCAACAGCTTTTGTAAGCAACTGTTTGTTGTATGGTGGGTCAAGAAATATTATGTCAAATGTTGTGTGTGCCCTGCCAAGATATGTAAAAGCATCGCTTGAAATAACCTCTGACTTTTCGCCCTGGCGGGACAATTCAATATTCTTTTTAATAACCGAAAGTGCCGATTTGTCATTTTCGACAAATACACAATGTTCTGAATGACGGCTGAGCGCCTCGATACCCAACGCACCACTGCCGGCAAAAAGGTCAAGAACATTTTTAGCGGGCAAAAACGGGATAATCAGGTTGAACATTGATTCTTTAACCCGGTCGGTTGTAGGCCGTGTATCCAGACCTTCGGGTGCAAGCAGCTTGCGACCTCGAGATTGACCAGAGATTATACGCACGCCCTATCCACCTCGCAAAAAAAGAATATATATCTTATATTTTATATAATTTGAAGATTTTGTCAAGGTTTTTGGCAAAATTTCTTTGCAAAATAAAAAAACAAACCCCACATGTGCCGTAAATGGTCAAGGTAAAAACCTGCAAGGCAGGTGGGATGAGTCCCGATGACATTACAAGTCCACTGGCCACAGAAAATCTGGGGAGGCATGTGCGCCGCCAATCGGAGATGAATTCCCTTTCAAAAAATGTTGGTTTTACATTGTGCCGAATCCACGAACACCGCAGGGTGC
>JAZNAJ010000047.1:0-11144 GCA_045586445.1 Clostridia bacterium
TATATGTAGGGTTCTTTCTGCCATCGCCCTCTTTTTTACCAAACCGCAAACAGAGGAAAACCATATTTTCCCGATACAAATGTTCCAAATCCAGCTTGCACATAATGTCATAGGTAGGGTCATCGTCTGCATCTTTTCCGCTTCGCCGTTCGTGGTTGCCATTGACAGCACAAAGGATTTTATGCTTGATTGGCTTTAGCATTTCAGCCATTCGCCGCTTTTGTTCTCTTGGCCGCATTGTTTCCTCAAAAATGTCCGCAACACTTGTACGGACGCTGTTGTTCAATAGATCACCGCCAAGGATTATATAACTGTTCGGCTCTTCCAAAATACGCTTACAAAAGTTATCCCATTCCGCTGTCAAATGCTCGGCTGCACCGAGATGGACATCCGAAATGGGATAGATCTTTATATCGTTATTTTCGGGGAAGTGCCGTGTGATGATTTCAAAATCATTCAACAAAGCACTTACCTCCGTTTTCTTGTTCCTTTGGAATTGTTGTTTTTACGGGTTCTCGTCCGTTTCTTCTTCCGAATAATAACCTTCTGCGCCATTATTCACCTCATTACTATCTCCAATGATGTTAGTTCCTTCACCATCTTGCTGATAAATGTATTCTTCTGTTTCGCTCGAATAATCATAAGACACCCAAGCGGCAAGCCAAAGAACATTGCTTGAGAACAAAAGCATAACGGAAACAATCAAGGCAATCCAGCCTCTTTTTACTTGCCGCTCCATCCTTGCCATAGACGATTCGTGCACGATATAGGGTACGCTTTCGGGTGCGTGGGCTTCCTTGCCCTTGCAGGTTTCACAGTTTGCCATAGTTTTTACCTCCTAAATTTTGTTTGCCTCCATATTTAACAAGGGAAAGGGTACGGGAGGCAGTTCGTACCCAACGATGTTGCAATCATCGCCCCTCATTTACCATTGTAACAGATAAATCCGTTATTGTCAACCAAAAAGCAATTTGACACACACGCCGACAATCGGCACGGCAAGCGTGGAAAGAATTGCAATCAAGATATTAAGCCGTGTATTGGTCTTTGCCCGGTCAACACGGACTTCCTCACGCAGGCGAGAAAATTCCTCTTTCAGGCCGTCAATCTTGCTTGCTTCACCCTGTCTTGCGGTTTCACAATCTGAAATCTGCACATACCGCCCGTCAAATTCAACTTGCAGTTGGTTTTTCAATTCTACATACTCGGCGTGATCCATTGTCATTTGCTACACCGCCTTAAAAATGTGTTTTGTCTGTGGGGTTGTTCACAATGCCAAAAGCAACAAGCAGAGGCAGCAGAACATCCAGCAGTCCGTCAACAGTGCCAGAAATGTCAATGTCGCCAAACTCTTTGGCGCAGAACACAACCAAAGCACCGATGGACAGCCACACCGCCCAAGATTTGAAGCGATTCAGAAATTCTTTCATTTCACATTCTCCTTAAAATCTTAAAAGTTTTGTCCAAGTCAAGCGACCGCAAGAACCATCGGGTTCTAAGCCGTTGTTTTCTTGAAATGCTCTCAAAGCACGTTCAGTAGCACCACCGAAAGAGCCGTCTGCGCTGTACAGCTTGCCGCTATCACTCTTCATTTGGTAGCCATAACCCATAAGCAGGGTCTGCATTGCTTTGACGCTTTCGCCCTTGTCGCCTTTCTTGAGAACGGGCAGCTCGATGCTCACCGTCTTCTGTGCCGGTGCTTCATAGGTGACGTAAGGGCAATAACCCCAACTTGTCCACGGGCGGTCCTTCAGATTGGACTTGTAGACGCCATACTTACGGCTCCGGCACTCGACGACCTCACCGCCACCGATGTACACACCTACATGGCCATTGTAGAACACCAACACGCCGGGGATCTCCGGCATGGTCGCCATCTCCCCTTTGGTCTTGCAGGCGTCGCGCATCATATTGGCCGACAGATCCTGCGTCGGATCATAGACAGGGTTCGCATCCTCCGGGCCGTTGCCCCAAAGATAAGCTTTGATCAGGCCCACACAGTCGTGCACCTTGGCGGTGATGCCGTCATAATCCCAGGTATACTCCTTGGGATACTGCCGTTTCTTCTGCGCGTACAGTTCCTTGCTGGCCGCCTGACCAAATGTGCCGTACCAGTAAGGGCGGCCCAGCTGCGCCAGGACATACTCAACAAGGCCTTTTGCTGTCTTTTTCATTGGTTATTCCTCCTTGATGTATTTCACCCACAGGCTTTCAGTGCCGGGCGTGCCAGGCTCCCACACATTCTGCCCATCGTGGTTAGACTGCCACAGTTCGCCATTGTGGGAAACGATAGCGCCCTTTTGGTAGTCCTTGCTGATGCCGTCCCAGGGCTTCCATGCAGGATACTCGGTCTGATCCTCGTCGCCGCCACCCTCCAAAGTGGCCACGCGCTCTTCCAAGGCCTTGACTTTCTCGGCAAGGGACTGGAGCATTTCCAGGGTTTCCGGGCGTTCCGCGTCGGCAGAGATGCCACCGGATGCCATTGCCAGCAGTTCGTCCGTCTGCTCCTCGGTCAGGTCGCCATAGATAAACAGTTTCTTGATTTTGCGCTGGATATCTGCCAGTTTGTAACCACCGGCAGAAATAACGGATTTCAAAATTTCATACATAATCAGTTCACCCTTATGCGTTGTTCACGACAGCCGCTTCAATGGCGGCCAGTCTGGTGTGTAAATTGTTGATGATGGTTGCCGGGTTTGCTCTGCCGGTTACCTCGGTATCGCCTGTGTCACTGTACAGGGTGTTGATGCCCGACAGTGCGGTGATCTCCTGCGGTGTCAGTTGGATGGTGATGGGCTCTTCTAAATCGTACTGCATTTGAAGTGGCGTGCCCGCCGCATTTTGCTCGATCAAATAGGTGTTGAATTCTTCTACGCTTGCGAATTCGTTGGTTATATATTGTTCTTTGACATAAATGAACTCTCCACCGGTGGCCGTTGCAAAGTACACCGCTGGGAAATGGCTGTTGACAATTTGCGTTTGTAATGCCGTTCCAGAGGCTGTATACCATGGCAATCTCCAATAACCGCTACTACTAGTCACAAACGCATTTTTCGTACCATCCGCCACAACGACTTTCTTATCCACCGTCAGCACACCAGTGTTCCAATCCAGGTTGCCGCCATAGACAGTCTGTCCCAGGTCGATTTCAAAGGTTTTGATAGTTCCATCTTGGTTACTTTGAGTCAGGTTCAAAGCACTATGTCCGCTGATCGGACGGATATTGTCGGGGCTGGGGTCGCCAGTTCCGCTTTGTACAGGCTCGATCCTGCTGACCACTTGCAGCGGATAGCCCTCCACGGGTTCACAGGAAACCGCAGGGCCGCTTTCCGCAAAGGCAGGACACAGCCGGTCAACCGTGTTCTTGCTGGACCACGCCTCCGCACCTGCTTTGGTGTCGTCAATCGTGGCTGCCTTGATATTCTCCCTAGCCTGGGCTTGCTGTTCGGGGGTTGGGGTTTGGGTGGTATATAGAACAACACCGTGTGTGTATTCGCTTCTACTTGCGTTCCCCTCATTGTCAATTGTAACGCTATATGAGGTAATACCATTGGCGTTCGTGGATTGTGCCCTAAAAAACGCTCGGGAATAATTTGGCTCTAACCGATAGCCGTTGTATTCATACACAATATCGTCATTGTCTACCAGTATTGCAGTAGCACCGTTATTGATTGCAACCGCGATAGCGTATGCGGATACATCTGCATAACCATTTGTGATAATTATTCCTGGTACAGTCGTGTCATCTACCGGCGTGTCAAATGTTGCAGTAACTTTGAGATCTTGCGGCTTTTTGTCAGCCACACTTTCTGCTGCATTAAATGTGTCTTCCGCCGCTTTTTCCGCGCGATCGGCTGCTTCTTCCGCGCGATCGGCTGCTTCTTCCGCACGAACTGCCGCCGCTTCAGCTGCCCCCTGCGCGCCAAGGAAAGCATTATAATAGTCTGTTGCTCCCTCACTGTCAGCACCGGGGATCGCTTCTACAAGGTACGGGACGTTCCAAAAACCCTTCTGGTGGTTGTCTTGCCCATACATAACAATGCACATTTCATGATCGCCAGGCTCATTGAGCATTTGCATGATCATTTGCACTTCTATGCGGTTTCCATCAACAGAAACTGCGGTTTCATCGCCAATTGCAGTATAGTTGCCATCACCACTTGCACCGGAAAACCAAACAGCGAAGTTATTTTCGTCATCTACCTCATAAGGTACTCCATTTTCGTACAATTCAATCGCAAATTTATGGCCAACATCCCTTTGCTTTACATAAATAGTTTGCACATTGTTCTTTTGCGAAATGTCAAGTTTTATCGTCTGCATTCAATCACTCCTTATCGACCGATTAAGGTATATGTGCCGTCACCGTTGTCTTTCCAAGAAACAGATTTTTGAGAGTTATCACCGGGCAATACCAAACGTAGTTTTTCTCCAACAATATTAGCATACATATATCCGCCCTGACAGTCGCACGAAAAAGTTATTTGGTCAGAAGCACCCATTGAAATAGTGTTACTTCCGTGCGATATTGAAAAATGCGTTCCAACGGGATTCCCACTGGTATTAAAAGATTTCGTTAAATGAACAACATAATTATATAAACTGTCAAATCCGGATAAATCAAAATAATCTACGCCGTTTCTCGATTGGGTTCGTTCTACTCTGAAAAGGGGAGAAGAATTTGCGGTGTTCATAACTATTAATTTATCATTTGTTCGTATTCCAGAATTGAATGCAACTTCCTTACTTGGTGTTGTTAAATCAATTGAAATTTTTCCGTCCAAAGACTCTATAGAACCTGCTTTCAAAAGCATTCCATACAAAGTGCCGGCTTGTATGAATTCGGCCAAAATGCCATCATTAAATGTTGCTCCCATTTCAAACGGGCCATTGTATCCATTTTGGCTTGCTCCCCATCCTTCATAGTTAAAACGCCAAACCTTAACTGCTTGTGTCGGGTCTGGGTTATCTGCAATATAAAGGGTGTCCGGCTCTCCGTCACCGTCAGTGTCGAGCAAGCGAACAGAACCACCTCTTGCGCCCAAAATGGTGCTAGTCAACGATTCAACAGCAGCCTGCAAGAATGATTTGCTTGGCTTCTTTTCGATTTCCTGTTGCTGTGTTGCAATGGTGTCAGCGATATTTGCCCGTACAGAGCCAAGCGTGACAGACTTTACCCGGTCTGCAATCACATCATAGACAACTTTAACAGCCTTTGCCGTTGCAGATACTCCCAAAGCAGGGAACTCCACATTGACAGTATCAAACAGGCCGACACGCTCCAGCAGTTTTAAGTTCTTGTATTCTTCATACTGTTCTAACTGAACGAAAGAAACAGTCAAAGAAACTTTCGGAACGCCAATATTGTTTGCTTGAATATAGCTTTCAGCCCTTGACCGTAACTGCTCGACAGTTGGCTGTGTTTCAAAACTTTCTGTAAAGTCAACAGTGCGGATTTTTACAAAGTTGTATGTTCCGGGCGCATTGACGATCTTTTCCGGCAATTCGACAAGCACTGTTTTTCCGTCAACATCGCCAGACCAATATGGATATATACCAGTAGCAACCGATGCACAATTCTGCTCCTGCTGGATGTCCGTCAAATTCTTTCCATATCGAATGGAAACACCACGGTTCATTCCTCGATTATTATACAATTTTACTGTATAATTATCGAACTCATACTCACCTCCATACACATCCAAAACGCTACCAGCTGCGCCACCCAATCTTGAACGAATGGAAGCAGGCGTGGGGACATTAAATTTTGCGCTTGTGGATTTATCCGTCCAGAAATCAAACGGGCAATTTACAACAGCGTTGTTTCTTAGTCCTGAAAGGGCGCTAGGGGCGTTCTCAGCCGTGAAAGGTTTAACAGGGATACCAGATAGGTCATAGGAAATATGCTCTGCTAAAACCGTTACAATGCCCGACATGGGTTTGCTGATTGCGTAAACACGGAACAACTGAGGGTCACGGAACTGGTCTGCCTTTGCCTTGATAATCGCTCTGTCTGCAATATCCTCAAAATGAATGCCATCCATAGGGTATTGCATAGCCAATTCAAAAATGCCATTGGCTTCCTCTGTAACCTCGCAAGACACGCAATCTCCTAAAATTCCGATACCGTTATGGTCAAAATTTGTTTCTGTTGCGCTATACAAAATAGGATAACTCAAAGTTCCCACCACCTCGGTATGATTTCCACTCGTTCAATGCCACCACTAAACGCAATCGGTATTCCTCCATCAGGCAAAACAGGGAAAACCGGCGCGTCGATATTCAAGTTTTGGTTTCCATTGTTATTATATGCGTTCTGCGTGTCGCTGTCAAGGAAAAGTGTGCCGTCTAACGCTTTTACATCAACAACGCAATCTCCGATTGTAAGCGTCCCTGCGCCCTGTCCGTACAGCGTAATAAACGGCAAGGCAGCCTGCCCATATTGGTTGAAAAGTGAGCCATTTGAAGTGAAAAGCACAGCATTTTCTCCGGCTTTGACAAATCGCTGTGGTTTGCAGTCAAAGCCTATTTCAAACGGGGCAAGTGTCCGCAAACGCATAGCAATCTGCGGACTATTTTCCACCCTTGCCAACCAGTAATGGTCTGGGTCGTCGCTTGTTTCCAAACGACGATAACCCTTTTTGCCCATCAAAAAACGACCAGCGGAAGAAACAGCCTTTTCCACATCTTTCTGCAAACAGAAACACGATGCAGAACCACTACGGTTTTCATAACTGCCCGTTTCCCAAATCAAGTCACCATTTCTGCCGGGAATTGTCTGTGCCTCGACAACGGGGACAGCTTCGCTAAACTCAATCGGTGCTTGCAACTGAATACCGGCAGACCGAGCATCGATGCCGTCAAGATAGAATGTTTCGTTAAGCATAAACAGCCGCCCTCCTGTCGGTCATATTTTGGATTTCCAATGCGATTGCAGAGGCAAGGCTCTGTTCATCGCTGTACCTTGCGCCGTCAATGTTGATAATAATATCACCAAATGAAGTGCCGCCAAAAGCACCGCCAGCCTCTCCTGCGCCGATTTTTCGAACAGACGCATTTATGCTCATTGACGGGTCATCGAACGCAAGCGACTTGTCAATATCGCCCTGAATGTCGCCAAATTCATCTTCCCAGCCTTCGCCAACACCAAGAGCCATATTTTTACCGATACCGGCAAATACACGGCTTGGAGAATGGATGCCAAGCAAGTCCTTAACACCGCCTACAAGACCATCCCAGGCTTTTGTAAACCACTTTTTCAGAGTTTCCCAAGTGTTTTTTAAGCCATTTAATAATCCATCAACAATGTTTTTCCCAAGCTGTTTCCAATCGGTTTCTTTGAATACATCAACCAATTTCCCAATGAGCTTGCCTGCACCTTTAACCAACTCGACAGCCGCTTTCCCAAGTCCTTCTACAATAGCAACAACAATTTTGAATGCCATCTCCAACAACATTGCTATGTTTTCCGGGTCAAGGAAAAATTCTACCAATTTTTCAATAATTTGTATTGCCGCATCAACCAGCTGTGGAATTGCTTTTACAAGTCCTTCGCTCACAACCAAAATAATTTCCAAAGCGGCATCTATAATAGCATTTAGATTTTCTTCGTTAAGAATAAAATCAATTAAATTCATTACAAGCTGTAAAGCCGCATCAATCAAATTTGGAATAGCATTTACAAGACCTTTTACCAATTCTACAACAAGAATTAGAGCCGCATCAAGCAATTGTTCTAATACCCACGGGTCATATATTGCCAAATAAAAAGTGGTCATAATATCGGAAATTGCGTTAATTATAATTCCGACATTGTTTGCCAAGCCCTCTGCTAATGTTTGAATTAAAATAACTGCAACAGTTATTATTTCGGGGAATAAATCAGAAAATGCTCCGACTAATTCTTCAATAATTGTTGGAATTGAATCTAATAAATCGGGTATCGCATCGGTCATTCCCTCTATTACGCTTTCAATAATATATGCACCAGCTATTACAATGTCAGGCACAGCGTTTATGAATTGATTTATCAATTTCATAACTATATCAACACCGCTTCGGAACAATCTATCGGCGTTTCTCAGCAAACCTTCCGCTAAACTGCTGATAATTGATGCTCCCAAATCAAGAAACTTCGGTAATTCAGTTGTCAGGTTGTCTATAAATTCATTAATTCCTTCATTTATTAGTCCAATACCAGAATTATCTCCAGAAAAAACCGCAGCGAGTCCATCCATAATAGAAACTGTTGCTGGCAGAAATTTTGACATTAGGTTTCTTTTTAATCCATCAACAGCCGTGTTCATATTTTGAAGACTATCCTGAAACATTGCAGCAGATTTTACTGCTTCGTTGGACATAACACCGCCCAATTCGTGTACTTGCCTTCTCATAGCTTCGGTATCTTCGGCAGATGTATTCAACAAAGCACCTAATTCAGTAGCACCTCTACCAAGCAACTGTCCTGCAAGGTATGTTCTTTCGGTTGTATCTTCAACTTTTTGCAACTGTTCAATGGTCTTAGCGAACAATTCTTCTTGATTCATTTCGGCAATCTCGCTCTGCGAAATGCCCAAACGCTCAAAAGCGTCATTGCCACTATCAACGGCATTTGCAAGGGTTTTCATACTTGCTTGCAAACTTTCAATTGAAGTACCGCTGTGTTGCATTATAAAATCCCATTCTTGGTATGCCTCGGCAGAAAGACCCATTTTTTGCGACATCTTATCAATATTGTCACCATAGGCAGCGGTTTCTTTAATACCTTTTGTCATCGCTGCTCCAAGAGCGATTGTGGTCGTCGTAACACTTGCAATAGCAGCTACTCCAACTTTTGCTGCTTTTTGCAAACCACTACCTAAACCACTTGTAATTTTAGATATAGCACCGCTTGCTTTGTCTTCTACATCTATTTTTACAAACAAATCAAATAAATTCAATTTATCACCTCAATTTGGCTCTTATTTTTTCAGTAGCCTCACCTTGTTTTTGCGTAATTTGAGGTTTTTTGTGGATTATGTCTTCATATTCCACAGTAAGATATTGACCCTGTGAAAGACCTGCCGTGTTTTCCGTACAAAGCCTTGCACATTTAGCCATATAATCTCGCCATATTTCTTGCTCTGTGTCTGCCTTTACCTTATAAGGCAAGGTTGCAAGAATCGCTTTTATTCCAAGTTTGCACGGATAGGAAAAAAGAGAGCGAATTACTCGCTCTCCTCCGCATCCGTGCAGGATTTGAAAAAATCAAGCAATTCCTTATCTTTGGAAATGTCTCGAATCTGTTTCATTGTAAGAATGATGTTCTGCGCCTTGATTTCCTCGACGCTCTTTTCATTCAATACACCAAGAATGCCAAAAATATCTTCCTTTCTCCCTTTCAAAACAATAGGAATGATTTTTGCAAACTTGTTTCCTACCAGCGCAAATCTTTCAGCAACGGTGGTAGCATCCTTTACATCCAATGCAGACCGCAATTCTGCAAGCAAGTCAGCATCGGACAGAATGTTTGTTACATACGGGGTCAGTTCACAAAGAACATCAGCCGCCCTATCAGTAGAAAATTGAGAAAGTTTCATATTTTTATCCTCCTAGATATTTATTCTTCGATCTTTTCCAGAATGTAAAACGCCATAGGCACTTTATGCTGTTCGGCAATGCTGGTGTGGGGGGTCAGTTCCAAAGCGATGCCACCCTTGCCGTTATTGGTAGCAGTGAAAGACAAACCGGCAGTAGATACGGTGTTGTCCATAGCAACCACAAACAACTTGCTTTCGTCAATCATATCACCGATCCAATACAGGGACTTAAAATCCTCTGCCTTGTAGGTGTGACGGGGACGAATGCCACCATCTTCTTCTTCCTCATACGCACCCAAAGCGGTTTTAATCATTTCCTCGGTCACAGACAGAGCCGTAACAGACAGACCGCAAGTCCAGCCCGTGATACGCTTGCCCTCCATAGTGTTTACAGGGGCATTGTTCACATCCTCAAAAAAGTCGGTTGTTTCTGGGGTGCAGGTAATGGAAAAATCGCCGGTAGTTTCCGTGACGATAGCAGAATCAGCGGGTTCTACGGGATTTGTAATGTCAAACTCATTCAGCAACAGCCCTGCGTTGACCTGCATCTTGTCCGCTGCATCAGCGGAAATTCTTGTCGCTCTCCACATATAGACATATCTCCTTTTTTAATTAGCCGTTAAATATTCAACGGTCAAATTCAAATATTTGCGTTTGATAAGGTCATCGCTTTCATCGCCCATATTCTGTGCGAATGGCTGACCTCGTTTAATCCAAATGCGCCCGCCGTCACACTTGATAATTTTACCGCCCAATCCTATATGGGCAGATATTTCTTCCGTTTTGGCATTGATAGCCGTCCAACCTTCGCCACGATACCACAGGGAGGCGGTAGCGGCAACCTCACGGTCAAAACTGTCCGTGACAAGCTGATATGTTATGTACGGAAAATCCGCATCTGTGGGGACTGTGTTTTCCTCATAGGCGGTCAAGCCAAAAGATGACCAAAACTGGTAAATTGCAGCCGCTTTTGTCATACAGGCAACTCCCATTCTTCCGCTTCAACTTGCAAAAACTGGAATGTTGCACTTTTTGGTGTCTGCAAATCGTCACCGTCAGACTTGATGCGGAACACCTTGCCGTCTCGCAATCTGCGGATTACATCGTGGTATTCAAGTTTTGCGTTCAGCGGTGCGGTGATAGTGTATCGGCTTGTTACACCTTGCTTTTCAGCCGCTCTTGCTTCCATAGAGGAATTAAAAGTGATAGCCGCCTTAAAGGATGCACCGTCAACCCAAACAGCCGGGAGAAAGCCACCCTCGCCGTCAGGCTCACGCTTCTTTTCCATCAAGACAACATCTTCCATTGCTTGTGTGAGTAGGCTCATTACAGTTTCCTCCACTTGTTCAAGCGGCTTGCAAATGCCTTCTGCCAGCCAATAGGCGCACCGTTTGCATCGGTTGCCTTGGTGTAACTGTAGCCGCCAAAACTTTCAGATGTGTACGGACTTGCCTTTCCAGCATCGCTATCATTGTATGCCTTGATTTCAGCGGCAAGGGCGATAAGCGTAGGAGGCACCGCCATCGCCCAATGCGCCCCCTCGAATACCCCATCCGTCAAAGATGT
>JAZNAJ010000048.1:0-14377 GCA_045586445.1 Clostridia bacterium
AGAATTTGATAAAATATTATCTGAAATATATTGTGGAAATGAATATATAGAAAATCAAAGAAAAAGATATATAAAGGCATTGGATTCCTTTGAAAAACTATATGGTAATCAAACAATAGAAATATATTCAGCACCCGGCAGAACAGAAATCGGAGGCAATCATACAGACCATCAAAATGGCAGAGTCTTGACTGCGTCGATAAATTTAGACGCAATCGCTGTGGTTGCAAAAAGAAACGACAGCATTATCCGCATTACTTCAGAGGGTTACGGCGAAATAATTGTTGATATATCCAATATTGAAATTATTAATGACGAAATCGGTACAACTGCTGCTTTGGTCAGGGGTACTGCTGCAGCAATGAAAAAGAGAGGGTTTAACATAGGGGGCTTTGATGCATACATAACAAGTGATGTTTTGTCAGGCTCAGGGCTATCATCATCGGCTGCATACGAGGTGCTTATCGGGAATGTTCTTTCGGGATTATATAATGATGGGAAAATTGATGTGGTCACCCTTGCACAAATTGGCCAAGAGGCAGAAAATGTTCATTTTGGAAAACCCTGTGGACTTCTTGACCAGATGGCTTCGTCGGTTGGAGGCCTTATCAATATTGATTTTAAGGATAAAAAGTCGCCTGTTGTAAAAAAAGTTGATGTTGATTTTAATAAATTTAGGTATTCATTATGTGTTGTTGATACAAAAGGATCACACGCAGACTTGACAGATGAATATGCAGCAGTTCCGCTTGAAATGAAAAAGGTAGCAGGGTATTTTGGCAAAACCTATTTATCGGAAGTTGATAAGGCTGATTTCTACAAAAATATTGCCCTGATAAGAAAAGAAATTGGTGACAGAGCAGTTCTTCGTGCAATACATTGGTATTCGGAAAATGAAAGAGTAGATGGACAGGTTGAATCTTTAGAAAAAGGTGATTTTGATAAGTTTAAGAAGCTTATAGAGGCATCGGGAAATTCTTCGTTTAAGTACCTTCAAAATGTATATGCGACAAAAAATATCAATGAACAAAATGTGTCTGTTGCATTGGCTTTAAGTGAAGAAATACTAAAAGATAGAGGCGTAAGCCGTGTTCACGGTGGAGGGTTTGCCGGTACTATTCAGGCATTTGTACCAGATGAAATGGTTGCCGAATATAAGAGAAAAATGGAAGATGTGTTTGGCGAGAATGCATGCTATGTACTTAAAATAAGACCGTTTGGTGGCGTTAAAGTAGTGTAGGGAGTGGGAAAATTGTATTTGTGTGAAGAAATATATAAACTTACGGAATATGGAATACAGAAGAATTTGATTGGCGAAGAAGACCGAGTTTATACAATAAATAGGCTTTTGGAAATTTTTTGTGAGGATTCATTTGCTCTTAACGAGGATAATATTGAATGTATAAAAAAGAATCCAATAAATTTGGATAGAGTACTTAAAGACCTTACCACAATCGCCTTTGAAAAAGGGTTGATTGAAAATGACGGGGTTACCCAAAGGGATTTGTTTGACACGAAATTGATGGGCGTGTTGACAAAAAGACCAAGTGATGTAATCAGTGAGTTTTGGGATTTATATAAGGAAAGTCCCAAAAAAGCAACCGATTTCTTTTATAAGTTTTGTCAGGATGTGAATTATATCCGTACAGAAAGGGTAAAAAAGGATATGAAATGGACTGTTGAAAGTCCTTATGGGGAAATCGATATTTCTATAAATCTGTCCAAACCCGAAAAAGACCCAAAGGCAATAGCGGCAGCTCGAAATACAGGCTCAAGCAGTTATCCAAAGTGTCAGCTTTGTATTGAAAATGAGGGTTATGCAGGCAGAATTAATCATCCTGCAAGACAAAACCACAGAATAATACCTATTGAAATCAATGGCAGCAAATGGGGATTGCAGTATTCTCCGTATGTGTACTATAACGAGCATTGTATTGTTCTTAATGGTGAACATATACCTATGAAAATAGACCGGTCAGCTTTTGAAAAACTGTTTGATTTTGTTGAACAATTTCCACATTATTTTGTCGGTTCAAATGCAGATTTACCGATTGTTGGAGGTTCAATTCTCAGCCATGACCATTTTCAGGGCGGCAACTATACACTTCCGATGGAACGGGCAAAGATTAAAAAATATTTTACCATTCCAAACTATGATGATTTGGAGGTAGGTATACTTAACTGGCCATTGTCGGTAATTCGAATTAAAGGCAAAAACCGCAAAAAGATACTTGATTTGGCGGAACACATTCTCAAAAAGTGGCGTAATTACACAGATGAAGATTCATACATATTTGCCGAAACCGACGGAGAACCTCATAACACGATTACCCCGATTGCCAGAATGAAAGACGACAATTACGAGCTTGACCTCACACTTAGAAATAACATAACAACCGATGAGTGTCCATTAGGACTTTATCATCCACACAATGAATATCATCATATCAAGAAAGAGAATATCGGACTTATCGAGGTTATGGGTCTTGCAATTTTGCCTGCACGCCTTAAAAATGAAATAGAATTACTTTCTGAGTGCCTTGTGGGTAACAAAAATATTGATAATTACGAGGAACTACAAAAACATAAGGCTTGGGCAGAAGATGTGCGAAACAAACATCCCGAACTGTGTAATCAAAATATTGATAGAATAATTCAGGATGAAATAGGACAAGTTTTCGTTAAGGTTCTGGAAAATGCAGGTGTATATAAATGCAACGAGGATGGAAGAAAGGCATTTGAACGATTTATTGCTGTTTTATAGGGACTGAAATAGTGAAAAATTATTAGACTTTATATAACAAAGGATGAATGAAACGAATAATATAAAATGTATAGGAGCACTTACAAGTGGTGGAGATGCACCGGGAATGAATGTTGCAATTTGAGAGGTTGTTCGTACGCTGAGTATTACGGAATCAAAGTGATGGGAATAAAAAATGGTGAGGTGTTTGATATGGATATATTTGAGGCTTTAAACACAAAAACTTCATCGCATAATGACTTGATAGAACTTTCAAAGATGCTGTCATATAGAATATCTATTGACGCTTAAAAAATGACAAATTTATATTCTTGAATGTTTGTATTTGCGACGATAAATCACAATATATTTTATGCTTGTTTTTCTGTATGATTTTCAAGTTTTTTACAACCTTTTGCAATAAAAAACGCCTTCATAGGGCGTTTTTTTGCAATTTGTATAGTAGTAAAATGACAAATCGTTGTTTGTATTGACGACAAAGCCCTTAATTGATGCCATTGTCAAGGGATTTCTTATAGGTGGATGGGGCTACCCCCTCCCTTTTTTTGAAGGTGTTGCTAAAGTGGTACACATCCGAAAACCCGCACTTAACCGCTACTTCGGAAAAAGAAATGCCATTTTCAATAAGTTCCTTGGAATTTGAAATCCTTGTGTTAATTAAATAATCTATAGGTGATAGACCAATGTAACTTTTGAAAAGTCGGGTTAAATATGACGGGCTGATTCCGCAAAGCTCAGATAATAATTTTAGTGTTATATCTTCGTTAAAGTGCGTGTGAATATAACCTATGCAAATGTCAACAACTTCCTTACTTTTGTTAGGAGTATAAGAATTACATATAGCGTGTATATATTTTAAAAAATCATTTAAATATTGGGATTCATAAAAGATTTTTTTTCTTGAGGAATTGTTAGAAATATATATTCTATGCAATTTATCAAATTTTTCAAGTAATTCCTTTTGTATAGGCGGACTATCAATTTTTTTGAAAAAAGGGAAGTTGAATTGAGGTGTGGTTACAGTGTGATTAAATTTAACTAAATTACTGTCGAAGCCTATATCCAACAGGGCTGCGTTGAAATTTATGATGTAGTATTTCAGACTGAGGTCTTTTGTTGGATGTATATCCACAACAGAAGACGGTGGATAATATACCAATGTATTGGCAGACAGCAAACGCTTATTCCCGTTACAAGAAAAATAACCTTTACCAGCAAAAATATATACAACGCTAAATGCGCCTAAGCAATTGTCTACAATACGAAATGCTTCTTTAGACTGTCTTTTCTGAACAATCTTGATTTTTGAATAAAGTTTGTTAAAATCTGCTTCTGTCATTTTTTCGCCCCCTAAAAAGCAAAAATTTACATTTGTTAGTTAATAATATAACACAAAATTTGATAAGTGTCAACACGAAAAAATGTTAAAATAGAGCATTTATGGCCGCGTATCCAGTAAAAGGAAAATAAAATCTGGTTAAAAAAAGTGTATAATATATTACAAAAGGATAGTATTATACATTTACAAAATCACTAGTGTGAGTAATAATTTAGAATAGAGTAAAAGCGTATACAAACAATTACAAAGGGGAAATAAGGTATGAGAAAACTATTTTTAAAATTTGTTTCAATTGTGACCGCTATAGCACTGGTTTTTCCGCTATCTGTAGGGGTTAGTGCGTTGTCTGAAGGAAAGGCTGAAGCGGACAATGTTATTCCAAGAGATACAGACGTTACAATTGTGAGTGGAGGTACATCACTACAAGGCAAGTTCGGAAGCACATCAGCGCCTGAAGTAATTGTTGACGGACAGTTGGGCCTCGGCGGTAAAACATTATTGGAGGTTCCGCTGATTACTTGGGCACCCGGTTGCAGGTCTTTAACCATACCTAGTGGTTCATCAGGTACTGCAGAAGCGCCTCTTGGTCCCGACGCAGGAAATATAACAGCAAATATTTCATGTGACTACAAAAACACGGTTGTTAATCCATCATATACAAGCGATCCGCTTACACTCAGCTTTGATTTTGGCAAAAAAATAGGGCTTAATACATTGACAGTCGTTGGCAGGTGGATTGGTATTAAGGATTGGAAGATAGAAACTTCAACCAATGGTACCGAGTGGACGGAATATAAAACGGGAGAAGTTAAAGCGCCTAATGGCAATAATGTGTCACCTGCCTACAACTGGACTACGCTCGATGTGCGTGATTTGTGCTTTGATTATGTTGAAACACAATACATTAAGCTGACCATTTTGTCAGTTCTTCCTGCTACAGCCGCCACCGGTGCGAGGCCTATGAACATAACTGAGATATTGGGCTTTAGCAGTCCGGAAATTTCGGCAGAAAATACAGTAACAGGCGAAGAGATTAGTGAGTTGACAGAGAAATTGACTTTTCTTGCTGATAATATAGACAGCGTTAAAGAAATTAATACCGCGGAGGAAGAATTTGCGGTTAAGTTGGATTTGCATAAAATTACCGTTATAGATAAGGTTTTCCCCGAATCTTTGGCAGAGGGTACTGTAGAGAAAATAGAAACAAGTCTTGATGATGATAAATATGTGGAATATACAACGGGTACACTCATCGCGGCAAAATATGTTAAGGTTTACTTCAAAAAGTCAGGCACCAATAATATTAAGCTGAGTGAAATCACAATTGGTTGTGATACTTCTGATTCAGATAATGATTATAAGGAAGTTCAAGAAAAAATTGATTTTATAAATGGTTTAAAAGATGACTTTATAAATGGTGGGGATTTGAATAATATAACTTCAGATCTTGACCTACCTGATGAGAAATACGGATTTTACCTTGAATGGAGCTCTTCTCATCCTGAGTACATCACTGATGGGGGTGTTGTAAACAGGCCTGAAGAATACCAAGAAGTTACGCTTACAGCAACCTTGTGTTACGATGCTGAAAAAACGGAGGTTTTTAAGCGTCTGGAATATCTTGTTACCGTAAAGGGCGATGTTAATCGTTATGGAAATCTTATACCGCTGGACACTGAGGTTACACTGTTAAATGCTAATGCTGTAAAACCAAGTAGTTCGAGTTTGACCGCTAAGGCAGAAGACATAATTGATGGATACAATGCAATGGGTACTTACAAGCTAAAGGATTTTGGAACCGGGGCTGATAGATATGTTGATATGAAACCTATCGACGGACCTGACCAAAGTTCAAGGTTTGAAAAGTATAATTACATCGTATCTGATGATGGTTTTCGCGGAAGAGGCCCTGAAGACTCAGTTGACAGTGCTGTTGCAGATGATTATGATGTATCTAAACCAATGACCGTTACCTTTAATTTTGGGGAAACGATTGGGTTGAACACCCTTAGTATTATAGAAAGATATTGCACAATCAGAGGCTGGAAAGTTGAAATTTCTGCTGATGGTAACGATTGGACCGTACATAGCAACGGAGAATTGCATGATAGCACTGATTCTACATTTGAAAATAGATTATGGCGCGGGGATATGAAGTTCCCATATGTTGAAACTCAGTGGCTTCGATTCACGGTTACAAGTGTTGATGCTGAAACTATTATTTCATCTGAGAACAAAAATATAACAATCTATGAGGTGTATGGATTCAACCAGTCATTGGCCAACGGCTCTATCATTTCAGCTGAGAATGCAGGTGAAGCCCTTGAAGATGCAGGCGATTTGTCATTCTTGACAGACTGTGATACTACATCAATCGATACAATTGATACTGCTGCTGATTCGTTTGATATCAAGTTTGATTTAGGGGATATTACACCTATCGACACAATAAATGTTGTATCTCTCAATAATGGTAATTATACGGCATATACAAGCTTTGATGGGGTGTTTTATAAAGAGCATACAGCCAACGATCTTACTGCAGCAAGATATGTTAAGATTAACTTCCAAAAGTCAGGTACTGACAATATTGGCTTGAGCGAAGTGGAATTGTATTGCAAAGCAGACTTAGAATCAGATGCTTACAAAACATTACAGTCTAAGCTTGCATTCATGGAAGGCGAGGACAGTAGCTTTTTAAATGGCGGAGATTTAGACAATGTAACTTCAAATCTTGAATTGCCCGGTGAAAAATATGACTTTTACATCAAGTGGCGTTCATCCGATGCATGTATTACAGACACAGGCTTGGTAACAAGAAATGATAATGATACAACGGTTACGCTTTATGCAGAGCTTTATCACGATGAAGAAAAAACAAGCTTCTTTAAAACTATTGAATATGAAATTGTTGTTAAGGGCACTGTTATTGACGAAAATGCGCCAATACCATCTACCAATTTAACAGGAACTGTGGCTGATAACTTGATACCTGCGGATACGGAAATAATAGCTGAGAGTGCTAAAATAGTTAAAAATGGCACATCAACAACCGGCAGCCATTTAGGGGTATTGCTTGATGGGAAAGATGGCTTGGCAGGCAAAACCTTGGCTGATATGACTACATATTCCGATAGCCGACCAAGAATTAACCTGAAGGATATAGCCGGAACTGTTGAGACACCGCGCCTTACTGAAGCGGACTATGTAAGGTCGATCGGCGTAGGTGGAAATATGCCAGGTAAAACCGGTGCGACAAGCACATATTATGACAATCCACCAATGGCACTAACCTTTGATTTTGGCACAGAAATAGGTCTTAACACCCTTTTGCTTATTGAATTTCGTGGGGCATCACGGGACTGGACTCTTGAGGTGAAAGGTGAGGATGGTGCTTGGGTTGAGCATGCTACAGGAACCGTTCTGCCCGGAGGACAGGACAGCTGGGATGTAGCGGCAGCCGGTTATATCGAATTCCCATACATAAAAACTCAGCATATGCGGTTGACATTTAACACTATTTATGATTTAGCAACTGGTCCGTCAGGTAGAGAAATAGCAATTTTTGAAGTTTATGGATTTAATCGTTCAAGCCTGAAGAGTGCAACTGTCACTGCTCACAAGAAAGACGGAACAACTATTGATAGTCTTTCTAATCTAGCTTTCGTTAATGATTACAATACAAGTGTACAAAATGAAATAAACACTACCGAGCAGAATTTTTCACTTAAGTTAGATCTTCAAAAACCTACAATTATGGACACGATAAACATTGTATCCGATAGTCTTGGCGGCATTGGAAAGATATATACCAGCCTTGATGATAAGGTTTACACAAGATTTACTCAGGGCACAATTACGGTGGCGCAGTACATCAAGGTAGATTTCGAGAGAACTGGCGATTCCAAAATTTCACTCAGCGAGGTGGAGGCATACTGCTATACCTCAAAGAACGACCCGAAGTATATGGAGATGCAGGAAAAGATTGACTTTATTGCGGGAACGCGGGCAGATTGTATAAATGGTGGTGATTTCGAGAATGTAACTGAAAATCTTACATTGCCGGAATCTCAGCATGGTTTTTACATCGATTGGAGTTCTTCAAATGAGAGCTATATAACTGCGACAGGTGAGGTAAATCCTTATGTTGCGGATATGAATATCAGTCTGTATGCAGACCTTTACCACGATGCAGAGAAACAAAACCACTTTAAAAAGGTAGAATTTAAATTGATTGTTAAGGGGATAAATCCGTACAAAAACCTTTTGGGAGTTGCTTCGTTGACTAATATTGCATTGAATGCTCAAAATGTAAAGGCAACCGATGCAAATAATACAGATATCAACCGTGTAACCACTATCTTTAGCGATGCGAAGGCTTTGTTTGACGGCAACAGCAACGGTTATAATGGCAAAGACCCAAATGGTACCGTATGGGGTTTCAGTGCACTATACAAGGATATATTCTTGGATGATGGAACTTCGGTTTATCCATTACCGTATACTGTAGAGTTTGATTTGGGTAAGAATCAGACTTTTGATACACTAAGAGTTCACCAGTTTAGACATAGGGTTAAAAAAGTATCACTTCTGTATTCTGAAGACGGTACGGATTGGAAAACTGCGGTGAGTGAAGCAGAGGTTCCTAAAGTTCTTGTTGAGGGGCTTGGAGATAGTTCATTCTATGGTGATATTAAGTTTACACCGGTAAGAGGAAGATATATCCGTTGGCAAGTTGATGCTGTTGAAGCGACAACCACATTAGAGATGATGAAGGTTTGTGAGATTGAATTGTTTAGTCCACAAATTGTACCTACGGCTAATGTCGGGGCAGAAAGCTATGATATATCTGTTGTTCGTGATGGCTTTGGAGATAGTGAGTGGACAGTTCCGACAACAGCTGATTCTGTAGAATTTGTGTTGGATTTAGGCGAATTTAAAGGCTTCAATGGTGTCAAATTGCTTGGCACAGGAAAAGAATTAGCTGACTATGAAATTTTGGTTTCTTCGGATAACATTAACTATAAGGGTACTACGAATTGTAGTTATAGTAAGACAGGAGACCTTGCAGAAATTGACTTTGACTACAGCGTGGGCAGATATGTTAAGTTGAAAATTAATTCTTTTGCTGAGGGTTCGGCACCTATGACGGTAAAGGAAATAATGGTAACTGACGAGTCGTTAATCAGTGCACATCCGGACGAGAAGGAATTCCTTGAGTTACTTCAATCCTCCTCGGCTAAGGTACTCACCAACGAGTCAATGTCCTATATAACGGCAGACCTAAATCCGGCACCGACAACACTTTGCGGATACATTCTCGATTGGGACTTTAGCGCAGCTCCGTTTGTTAACCCGACAACGGGTGCCGTTACACGGAGTGATGTTGACCAAACAGGTGCTATCGTTCTTAAAGTTAAACATCCTGAAGCTGGTGCTCCGTATTTCTATGAAACTACATATAATATTAATGTAGTGGCTTTAAAAGATGCATTGTCATATTACACGGTAGTTAATGCCGATGAAGTAAGTGTTGAGGCAAACACGGAAGAGTCATTTGTATTTGATACCCTTCCCGGAATGCTTTATAAACAGGATAATATGAACTTGGAATTTACCCTTGAACATGGTTCAGAAGGTGAAATAAGTGTTATGTCCGATTCTGAATTGATAAAGATTTCAAGTGTCGATGATTACATCAAGATAGGTTACAAGGACAACGAATTAGGTATGGCAATTCCTGACCCAACTGCAGATGTGAAATTCCGAATTGCTTTAAGACCTGATACATTCGATGCGTATGCTGATTTCGGTGACGGAAAGTTTATTTGCTTAATACCGAATGGCTCATACACAAACGATATGACTGCAGGAATTAAGAATCTTGACATTAGCTGTACACGAAACCCGATGACAATCAACAATATCATACTTCAGATAGAAAATGGCAAGATTAATGATTATCTTAATCAATTAGAAATATCAAATATATCTGCAGACGGTAAGTACAATGTACTAACAAACCTCACATTACCAAGTGATATATGTGGATTACCGGTTGTATGGGAAAGTTCAAATCCAAACCTTATAAATGCAGAAACCGGCGTTGTAAACGCACAAAATGGTTATGGAACAGTCGAACTTACTGCAAGTGTGAATACCGAGCCTGCTAAGTGGAGCAAGAAGTTCTTTTTAGCAGTGAATATGCAAAACATCATGTTGGGATGCTCGGTTAATGTAAATGCTATTTCGGCAGTGGGTTCATCTGCATCAAGTATCACAGATGGGGACAGCTCTACTTCATATTTGGTTAAGCCTGGAACTGATGAATACCGCATTAAGGTTGAATTTACTGAAAATAAAGACGTAACATATATCTTCCTGGCTCCCGACACGCGTAAGGGCTCAATCGGCGAATATAGTGTGGAGATAGCCGGAGTTGAAGTATGGCACGGTACAGAATTGAAAGACTTCACTTTCTTTGAAGTGGAAATCCCATTGATTAATTCAGTAACCGTAAATGTAAAGTCTGCAACAGATAGCAGTGGTTTCTTTGAGATAGGTGCTTTTTCAAATCTGTCTGACTTGAGACGAGCAAAGAGAGATTGCGGGGCAGTAAGCTTTAATGAATCTTACTCAAATGGTAAGCACGAAATAGCTGGTACAGGCGTATTGGGAAGCAAATTAACCTATTCAGCAAACAAAGTTGATGTGAGATTTTTAGAGGAAAATGGAAAGTCTTATATGATAGCAAATAACACAGGACACTCGGACACATCTGTGGTTGTTACCATAAAATCAACTTTTAATGCTGAAAGTGTAGAAAAACAACTTTCATTTGTAATTAAAAAGGCCGACAGTTCCGGTGGTTCCGGCGGCGGTGCTGGTGGTTCCGGCGGCGGTGCTGGTGGTTCCGGCGGTGGTGCTGGTGGTTCCGGCGGCGGTGCTGGTGGTTCCGGCGGTGGAGCAGGTAGCTCAAGTTCAGCACCGATTGTTTTACCGAGCATTGATCCTTCAAAAGTTACCGTGACCGAGCCGGAAACTCCAAAGAAAGATGAGCTTGAAGGACACTGGGCTGAAGATAATATTAGAGAACTTATCAAACTGAATATTGTAAAAGGTAGCGATGATGGACTTCAATTGGATAATTCAATAAGCAGAGCAGAATTTGCGGCACTCATTATAAGAGCTTTGAAAATGGAAGAATCCACCTACAACAATCTTTTTGCTGATGTATCAAAAGATGCGTGGTATGCAAATGTTATTCAGACAGCATTTGATAACGAAATTTTGGTAGGCTTTGGCGGAAATGCAAGACCTGAAGACCCAATCACAAGAGAAGAAATGGCAAAAATGATTTGCGTTGGTGCGAAGTTGGCACTTGATGTCGAATCTGACGAAACTCAATTGGCCTTTGCGGACAGTTCTTTGATAAGTGCATGGGGAACAAAATATGTTGACAAACTTACAACTTTGAGCATTCTGAACGGATATGAAGACGGAATATTTAAACCTAAGAACAATCTCAGAAGAGATGAAGCGATGACGGTAATTTACCGAATAATAGCTATGGAGGATAAAAATAATGAGTAAAACATTTAAAAGGCAGATTGCATGTATTACAGCTATTATCGTTGTTTTGTGCTCGGTGTATCTTCCTGCAGGAGCAACAACTATGGACAAGGGGCAATTTGAAATGGTTGCTCTTGGGCTGGTTGAAGCTGACGAAACAGGTGCTATAGCTTGGGACAGTGGTTTTACTAGAGCAGAACTTGCTTATAGGATTCTTAAAATCCTTGGCTATGAACCATATAATTTAAAGTATGATTTTAGTGATGTAACTTCTGACACAGCATACAGTAAATATATTTCGGGCATTGCAATGCTTGGAATAATGAACGGAAATGGAAATGGCGAATTTCGTCCGGATGCTTATGTAACTGTACCGGAAGCAGCAAAAACTTTTGCTGTGACACTTGGTTACGCTCATCAAATGCAGGGTCTTTCGTACCCTGCAGGCGTCTTGAGCTTTTGTGCAAAGCTTGGTCTTTTAAATGGTATCCCTGTTGACGGAGTATTGACAAACAGTGGTTTTGCGTCTATGCTTGCAAACGCTATGGATGTTGAACTTATTGATGCGACATTTCATAGTAGTGGAAATCAGACCTTTTACAAAAGCGGAACACTCCGCGAGAGCTTGTTTGGTCAAACAGGCAGTAAACAGTTTTCAGGAAAAGGTATATTAGAAGCAAACGAATATGCTTTTATTGATGCCCCATATTCAGGCATTGATAAAGGACAGATAGTTGTTGATGGCGTATTGTATTACACAAACAATAGGAAGTCATTTGACTATCTTGGTATGGAAGTTTACTACTTTGGCTATACCGACGAGGGCGGCAAACACTACATCACAAGTGTTATGCCTACCAAAGAAAACCAAGTTATAAGTTTTGAAGCCGAAAACTTTATATCGTATTCTGAATCAGCGCGACAAATTGATTATTACGAAGATGTCAACAGAAAAAAGAGCGCAACACTGTCAAATGTATCTTCAATTGTGAAGAACTTCGATACAGTACTCATTCCCACAAAAGAACTTTTCAATATTACCTCTGGCAATTTTACTTTGATAGACAACGACCACAACGGTCAGATTGATGTGGTTATTATCGAGAGTTATGAGCATGCCTTGGTTGACAGAATACAAGAAGATATGATTGTATTTAACGAAAACTTCAAGATAAATGGCGGAGCTGCTTTGAATTTGTCTGAGAAAAGCAATAAATCATATATTCTTCGCACAGTTGATGGCGAAATAGCAACGATTGATATGCTTGGTGAGAATTCGGTTATCAGTGCCTTATCAAACAGAACAAAAAATAAAACTGCAGTCGTAATTTCAGATAAAGCTGTAGTGCAGGGTACGGTCGCTTCCATAAACAAAGACAAAATCACTGTGGGCGAAAACACCTACAAAATACTTGTGACCGCGGGCACTCCTGAATTCAACACAGAATATGATTTCTATTTAAATTTCAAAAATGAGATAGTATGGTTTGAAAAATCAACACAGGAAAACACTGAAAAGTATTGCTATGTTTCAGGCGTAAAGGAAGAAACCTTTGAAAGTACGGTAAAACTGATTACTTCAAAACAAGTTGATTTTGGTACACGCTATGACGATACTGATATTGACAATACCAAAACCGAATCAACCCTCATTTGTGAAAATGGTGAAATCATCACAGTAAAGCTAGCAGATAAATTCTTTTTAAATGGTACAAAATCGACAGCAGCTGCCTTAAAGGCAACCCTTAATCGTGGCGTATGTGTGTTCAGATACAAACTGAACGCTGAGGGTGAGCTTACTCGCCTTGATGTGCCCGAAGTTCGCATAGTCGATTCCGGCCTTTATATCGAGAATGGTACACTTCCAAACCTGCGCATTACCTACAACCTTAACGACAGAATGTTTGGTAGTGGTGTTGCCGGTATGAAGCGTGCTTTCGCAATTGATGAGCATACACAGGTACTTTGTGTTGACAGAGATGCGAGTGACGAAGATATTATGACTCGTTTTAGAATAGACTCGAAGACTGCAGCTATCAAAAGTGGCTTTAATGCACTCGGGTATGACTACAATCCTTTAACAAAAAAATGTGGATTGCTGGTTATTAGCGAAGATATGAACGCCGAAACAACCGAAATAGCAAGACCAGCCATGACAGAAAAGTCATTCCCCAGCATCTGTGTTTTGAATGATAAACTTACCGTGGTAGAGAATGACGAGACAAGATTGATTCTTAAATTTGTCGAAAAAGATGGCGAAAAGGAACTGATGGTTGCAAAACATAACACCGATGCTGTAAACAGTAAGGTGAGAGTGGGTGACCTGTTTGTATACACCACCAATCTATATGACGAAATAAGCGATGTTTATGATGTAGAAAATATCAACAACCTTACCTATGAGTTAACCGGTTCCAACACTGATGATGATATAACTTATACATATGGTGATATTATTGATATTAAATACAACGAGATTGATGGCTACAACAACTACCTGTCCACCAACTTAATATTGGATGATTCGGGTTATGAAAAAGTATATCAGGTGGCAAACAGAAATCTTCCGCCGGTGTATATTTGGACTCGAAACGGAGCCGAGTTTGCTGAACTTAAAGATATATTTATAGGTGACAACACATATATAATCCGCAAAGCAAGTGGTAAGCAATATGTTATTGCTATCGTAATTGTAAGGTAGG
>JAZNAJ010000049.1:0-5385 GCA_045586445.1 Clostridia bacterium
ATTTTGTAAAATTTGCAAGGGTTTGGGAATATTTACATTTAAATTTTTTCCAAGTGGACAATAAATATTCAAATTTGACTAAAGAAATAATTTAAACTGAGCCAAATAAATAAAAAATATTAATAATATTGGAAGATTTAGTCTATTAGGGGTTGATATTTTTCAATAAAAATAGTATAATAAGTGAATAATGGGCAAAATGTACCCTTATTGTTATTAAATATTTTGTGATTGAATTGTTTTTGAAAGGGTGAAACATAAATTAATGTCAAATAAAAGATATAGATTACCCGTAATACCGCTTAGGGGACTGACTGTTTTTCCGGGGATTGTAATACATTTTGATGTGGGCAGACCAAGGTCTGTTGCTGCAGTTGAAGCAGCAATGACAGCAGACCGATATGTTTTTTTGACATATCAGAAAGATGGCTTTATTGAAAACCCCACTCGTGATGACATATCCAAAGTAGGTGTTATCGCAGAAATAAAACAGATATTAAAATTACCCGATGGAAATTTGCGGGTTCTTATTGATGGAATTGCAAGAGCGGCAATTACCAGATATCACGATGGCGAAAATTATATCGAGGCTAATGTGGTCGAAAAAGAGGATATCCCTTGTGCGGACCGCGTGCAGGAACAAGTGCTGATGCGTCGTGTTCAGGAGCTTATTAAAGATTACTTTAATTTGTATGAAAAAATAAATCCGCAGTCAATGGTTTCAATTATGGAAATTGATGATGGTGGTGAGCTTGCTGATGTTACAGCATCCAATTTCCCGCTGAAGCCACAGGACCAGCAAGTGGTTCTGGAGGAACTTGATGTTCAGCTTCGCTTGGAAAAGCTTATCGCTTTGATGGAAAATGAGAATAATATTCTTGAAATTGAAAAAGGCGTAATGTCAAAATTACAGACCAGTCTTGATAAAAATCAAAGGGATTATATTCTCCGCGAACAGATGAAGATTATTCAGGAAGAACTTGGCGATTTTGAGTCGGGCGCAGAAGAAGCTGACAACTATCGCGAAAAACTCAAAAACAGAAATTTACCAGATGAAGTAAAACAAAAACTGGACGAAGAATTATCAAGACTTTCACGGCTTTCAACAATGTCGCAGGAATATGGTGTTGTTCAGAATTATATAGATACTGTTTTGTCTATGCCGTGGGATGTATCAACCGAGGAAAATACCGATATTAATAAAGCAAAGGAAATTCTTGACCGCGACCATTATGGTCTTGAAAAGGTTAAGGAACGAATTTTGGAGTATTTGGCGGTAAAAACCCTTTCCCCTGAAACAAAGGGCTCTATAATTTGTCTTGCCGGACCTCCGGGAACGGGAAAGACTTCAATCGCAAGGTCTTTGGCAGAGTCTTTAGGCAGGAAGTATGTCAGGGTAAGCCTTGGTGGTATTCAAAATGAGGCTGAAATCAGAGGCCACAGAAAAACATATGTAGGAGCTATGCCGGGGCGGATTGTTGCAGCAATGAAGCAGGCAGGCAGCAAAAATCCTCTTATTTTGCTTGACGAAATAGACAAAATGTCAAGCGACTTCAGGGGCGACCCTACTGCTGCAATGCTTGAAGTGCTGGACCCTGAACAAAACTGTGCCTTCCGCGACCACTTTTTGGAGTTGCCGTTTGATTTGTCGCAGGTGTTGTTTATCACCACCGCAAACTCAATAGAGAATATTCCAAGGCCATTATATGACCGAATGGATATAATCGAGATTTCCGGCTA
This sequence comes from Clostridia bacterium, assembly GCA_045586445.1. Lineage (GTDB taxonomy): Bacteria > Bacillota > Clostridia > Monoglobales > Monoglobaceae > SIG440. The sequence continues at coordinate 1,741 of JAZNAJ010000049.1, forward strand.
TACAGAACTTGAAAAACTGAACATCGCAAAGAAATATCTTTTACCAAAACAACGAAAAGCAAATGGCTTAAATGCAAAGATGCTTAAAATATCCGACAAGGTAATTAATCTTATTATCGAGGGTTATACCAGAGAGTCGGGAGTAAGAGCATTGGAGCGAAAAATCGCTGCAGTTTGTCGAAAGGCTGCCAAATCGTTGGTTGAGGATGGCAAGGAAAGTATTACTGTTACGGATAAGATACTAAAAGAATATCTTGGCGGCAGAATATTTATTTATGACCAGACACCTCAGGATAATATGCTTGGTATGGCAAATGGTCTTGCGTGGACCGAGGTTGGCGGGGATACTTTGAGTATTGAAGTCAATATTATGAAGGGCACGGGCAAACTGGAACTCACCGGAAATTTGGGCGATGTTATGAAAGAGTCGGCACGCACTGCACTCAGCTTTATAAGGGCAAATTGTGATGAGCTGGGTATAGATGCTGATTTCTATAAGGAAAAGGACATTCATATCCATGTCCCCGAGGGGGCTGTTCCAAAAGATGGCCCATCGGCAGGGATTACTATGGCGACCGCGCTTGTTTCGGCACTTACGCTAAAAAAAGTAAGACGGGATACGGCGATGACAGGGGAAATTACCCTCCGTGGCAGAGTCCTTGCGATAGGCGGTCTTCGTGAAAAGTCCCTCGCAGCGTACAGAATGGGAATAAAAAAGATTATAATTCCCTATGAAAATAAAAAAGACTATGAAGAATTACCTGATAAGGTTAAAGAGAAGATTGAATTTATATTTGCGAAAGAAGTAAAGACAGTTCTTTCAAATGCTTTGTGTGAGTAAGGAGAATATGTATGGATTTTGTTGATATTAAGCTGCTTACAACAGCGGTGAAGTACGAGCAGTATCCACCCAAGGACTTGCCGGAAATTGCACTTGTAGGCAGGTCAAATGTGGGAAAGTCATCGCTTATAAATTGTCTTTCGAATCGCAAAAATTTTGCAAGGACAAGCAGTACACCGGGGAAAACCGCTACAATAAACTTTTATGAAATAGGCGGAAAGTTCCGCATAGTTGACTTGCCGGGATATGGTTATGCCAAGGTTTCCAAACAGGAAAAGGAAAAGTGGGCAAGTATGATTGAAAACTATTTGTCACGGCGTGAGAATCTTGTTCAGGTAATTCAACTCGTGGATGCAAGACACAAGCCTACGGCTGATGATATTACCATGTTCGACTGGATAAAAACATATAACTATGAGCCGTTGGTGGTTGCCACCAAACTGGATAAATTGAAAAAATCACAGATTGAGGGCAATTTGACGGCTATATATGAGGCACTTGAATTAAGTGAGGATTCTGTTCTTATCCCATTCTCTGCAGAAACCCGTGCAGGCAGGGAGGATGTTCTGGAACTTATTGATTATGTTCTTGATACAGAAAGCCCTTCGACAGACAAAAACCTTTAGATACAGGAAAGGAATTACTTAAGATGATTACAAAACCAAGAGGTACAGAGGATGTGTTGCCACAGGACAGTAAGTTGTGGCAATATATTGAGAATACGGCAAGATGCGTATGCGAACGATTTGGGTACAAAGAAATAAGGACACCTGTCTTTGAAAATACCGAGCTTTTTCAACGCGGTGTGGGTGATACTACCGATGTGGTACAAAAAGAAATGTATACCTTTGACGATAAGGGTGGCAGAAGCCTTACCCTTAAGCCTGAAGGTACAGCAACACTAGTGCGCAGCTATATCGAAAATTCCTTATACGCAAATCCGCAGCCTACTAAATTAAGCTATATAATACCTTGTTTCAGATACGAAAAACCACAGTCAGGCAGGTTGCGTGAATTTCATCAGTTTGGGATAGAATGCTTTGGCGCAAGTTCGCCTGCAACAGATGCAGAGGTTATTTCTCTTGCATATATGTTTTTAAAAGAGTTGGGGATTACAGGCGTAACACTGAACATAAACAGTATAGGGTGTCCGGTTTGCAAAAAGGTATATAATGACAAACTCAAGGCGTATTTTGAGAAATACAAGGATGAACTTTGTAATACCTGCCTTGACCGACTTGAACGCAATCCTATGCGAATTATTGATTGCAAGTCAGAGGTGTGTAGCAATATAGCAAAAGATGCACCCAAGATGATAGACTATTTATGCGATGAATGCAGCGGGCATTTTGAATCTGTTAAGTCCCGTTTGGATAATATGAATATTGAATATACAGTAAACCCTGATATTGTGAGGGGACTTGATTATTATACCAAGACAGTGTTTGAGTTTGTATCAGATGCTTTGGGTGCCCAGTCTACAGTTTGTGGCGGTGGCAGATACAGTGGTCTGGTTGAAGAACTTGGTGGCAAACCAACTGATGGAATAGGTTTTGCGGCAGGTCTTGAAAGATTGATTTTGGTAATCAAAAAGCAGCAGCAAGAAACAGCAACAATTGAAGCAGTTCCTGATATATTTATTGCAACCATGGGGGATGCGGCTGAAAAGTTTGCGCAAAAATTAATTTTTGAACTCAGAACATCGGGAATATCTGCAGAACAGGATTTGTGTGGCAGAAGTTTAAAGGCACAAATGAAGTATGCGGACAAACTAAGTGCCAGATACAGCGTTGTAATAGGCGACGATGAAATTGCAGAGAATAAGGGTAAGCTTAAAGATATGAATACCGGCGAAAGCTGTGAATGTGTATTGACAGCACAGGCTTTAAGTGAAGTTTTAAATGAGGAGGGAAAATAAATGGATACTATGAAGGGCTTAAAAAGAACTAATTATTGCGGTGAAACTGCAGAAGTCGGCAAAACCGTTGTAGTTGGTGGGTATGTTCAAAAAATCCGTGATATGGGTACCTTGATTTTCATTGATTTGAGGGACAGAACCGGTATAGTTCAGCTTGCTTTTGATGAAACAACAGACAAAACCGTTTTTGAAAAGGCGGCTTCCTGCCACAGCGAGTATGTTCTTATGGCAAAAGGTGTGGTAAGGGAAAGAGAAAGCAAAAATGATACCATCAAGACAGGCAACATTGAAATATTTGTTGATGATTTGAGAATTTTGGCAAAGGCGCAGACTACACCATTTGAAATTACAGATAAAACAAATGTAAACGAGGAGCTAAGGCTTAAGTATCGGTATCTTGATTTAAGGCGAGCACCGCTTCAGAATAATATTATTACACGAAGCAAAATTGCCAAGAGTGCAAGAGATTACTTCGAGGAAAATGGTTTTATAGAAATTGAAACACCAATGATGATTAAATCAACCCCAGAGGGCGCACGAGATTATATAATTCCATCGCGTATCCATGGTGGCAAGTTCTATGCACTTCCCCAATCACCGCAGATTTACAAGCAATTGCTGATGATTTCTGGCTTTGACAGATACATTCAGCTTGCAAGATGTTTCCGTGATGAGGATTTAAGAGCAGACCGACAGCCTGAATTTACACAGATTGACCTTGAAATGTCATTTGTTGATGTTGAGGATATTTTGGAGATGGGCGAAGGCTTTGTGAAGAGACTGTTCAAGGATGTACTTGATGTTGATATTCCCTTGCCACTACCAAGAATAACTTACAAAGATGCAATGGAGAGATATGGCTCGGATAAGCCTGACACCCGCTTCG
>JAZNAJ010000050.1:0-7226 GCA_045586445.1 Clostridia bacterium
AACGAATTACCTGGCAAAAAAGTTATTATAAAAGGTAACCACGATTATTGGTGGACGACTTTATCAAAAATGAAGAAGTATTTGTCGGATAACGGGTTTGATACAATAGAAATCCTAAATAATAACGCAGTGGAATTTGAGGATACGGCAATTTGTGGTACCCGTGGTTGGTGGTATAAAGAGGAACAACCTGAAGATGACGAGAAAATCCTTGACCGTGAACGGAAACGGCTTATTCTTGCACTTGAATCGGCAACTGCACTCAAAAAGAAAAGAATTGTTGTGGGACTTCATTATCCACCGCTTGAAAAAAACAGTTCAAATCGTGATTTTTTTGAGATAATGAAACAATACAAAGTAGAAACTTGTGTATATGGGCATTTGCATTCCTACGCACACAGCCACGCCATTAAGGGTGAGGTGGACGGCATAAAACTAATGCTTGTTGCAGGTGATTACTTAAGTTTTACACCGATTTTAGTATAATCTTCTAAAAAAATGGCAAATAAAAGGTAAAAAAATATTAAAATGCCACTTGCCAAGATGAAATAGTTGTGGTATAATTAGTACATTATGGGTAGAAAGGTATATATTATAACTTTTCGAAATGATTGTAACAGAAATTAGAGAGGAATGTTCAAATGAGTAAAGTAAAAAAACCAGAGAAAAATGTTGTAGAGTTTGAGTTTTCTGTAAACGCTGAAGACTTCAGAGTAGGTATCGAGAAAGCTTATAAGAAGAATATAGGTCAAATTAATATTCCCGGCTTCAGAAAAGGTAAAGCTCCCCGTCAAATCGTAGAGAAGTATTATGGCAGCGAGATTTTTTATGAAGACGCTGTCAACATTGTTCTTCCGGACGCATATGATAAAGCGATAGCAGAACAAAATATTGAAGCTGTAGCACAACCTGAAATTGATGTAAAGAGCATTTCAAAGGAAGATGGTGTTGTATTCACTGCAAAGGTTGCAGTAAAGCCTGAATTTGAGCTTGGTCAGTATAAGGGTGTTGAAACAAAGAAAATTACCCACAGAACTACCGAAAAGGAAATTATGGGTGAAATTGAAAAAATCCGCGAAAGAAACGCAAGACTTGTTTCTGTTGAAGACAGAGCAGCGGCTATTAATGATACAGTTACAATTGATTTCGAAGGATTTTGCGACGGTGTTCCCTTTGATGGTGGCAAGGGCGAAAACTTTGACCTTAAGCTTGGCTCAGGTCAGTTTATTCCCGGATTTGAAGACCAACTTGTCGGCAAGAGCATAAACGATGAAGTTGAAGTTAATGTAACCTTCCCCAAAGAATATCACGCAGAAGACCTCAAAGGTAAAGCTGCTTTGTTCAAGGTTAAGATTAATGCAATCAAGACTCAGGAACTTCCTGAACTTGATGATGAATTTGCAAAGGATGTCAGCGAGTTTGATACATTTGAAGAATTCAAGGCTGATATGGCAAAAAAATTAAAGGAACAAAACAAAGAAAAGGCAAAAAGAGAATTAGAAGACCAAATTTTGGAAATAATCTGTGATAATACACAAATTGATATTCCTGAAGCTATGTTTGAAACAGCTGTTGACAATCAGATTCGTGAATTTGCAATGCAGCTCAGATATCAGGGACTCAGCATTGAACAGTATGCACAGTATACAGGTGTAACCCTTGATGCTATGAAGGCACAAATCAGACCTGAAGCTGAAAAGAAGGTTAAAACTTCACTTGTTCTCGAGAAAATTGCTAAGGTTGAAGGCATTGAAGTAACAGACAAGGAAGTTGATGCTGAACTTGAAAAGATGGCAGAGCAGAGCAAAATGAAGATTGAAGATGTTAAGAAGTATGTTAACATTGAAGATATCAAAGAAGGCAAGAAAGTAGAAAAAACCGTTGACTTTATTGTAAAGAATGCCTCTTTGAAATAAATAATTGCTGATAACAAATATAGAGGTAAAGGTTAGTCGATTTTGATTAACCTTCCTTTGTTTATTATGTAGGAAATTGCTGCTTTTAAGTTGTAATTGATGAGGGTGATTTTTTATAATCAGGTTATGGTTAAAAAATAATTTTACAAAACGGAGGTAAAAATTATGAACAATGCACTTATTCCTTATGTAATTGAACAAACAAGTCGTGGTGAGCGGTCCTATGATATTTTTTCCAGACTACTCAAGGATAGAATTATTTTTCTTTCTGACGAAGTAAACGATGCAACTGCCAGCCTTGTTGTTGCACAGCTTTTGTTTCTTGACAGTGAGGACCCCGATAAGGATATAAATCTTTATATCAACAGTCCGGGTGGGTCAATCACTGCTGGAATGGCAATTTATGATACAATGAAATATACAAAAGCAGATGTTTCGACAATTTGTGTAGGTATGGCGGCTTCTATGGGGGCATTTCTTCTTTCGGCAGGGGCAAAGGGCAAGCGTTTTGCACTCCCCAACAGTGAAATTATGATTCATCAGCCACTTGGCGGAACTCAGGGTCAGGCAACAGATATTCAAATTCACGCAGAGCGCATTATAAAAATGAAAAACAAGCTTAATAAAATGCTTGCAGAACATACCGGTCAGCCGATTGAGGTTATCCAAAGGGATACAGAAAGAGATAACTTTATGTCAGCAGAGGAAGCCCTCAAGTACGGATTGATTGATAAGATTGTTGAAAAAAGATAGAATAAGTTAAATTTATGGTTTAAGGAGCTTTGTGATGCCAAACAATGAAATAAGACAATTACGCTGCTCATTTTGTGGCAAAACTGAGGACCAGGTTAAAAAACTGATTGAGGGACCTGGGGTATATATATGCAACGAATGTGTTGACTTGTGCTTTGAAATTTTCGAGGATGAATTTGACGAAATTACGCCCGAAAATGCCGAGTCAGAAGTTAAAGATTTACCCAAACCAAGGGAAATCAAGGCATACCTTGATGATTATATAATTGGTCAGGAAGCTGCAAAAAAAGCACTTTCTGTTGCCATATATAATCATTACAAAAGAATAGGCTACAATGATGAAAATGAAGATATTGAACTTCAAAAAAGCAATATTCTTTTGTTGGGGCCAACAGGCGTTGGAAAGACATTTCTTGCCCAAACCCTGGCAAAGGTTATGCAGGTGCCTTTTGTTATTGCGGATGCTACTTCACTTACCGAAGCCGGCTATGTAGGCGAAGATGTAGAAAACATTCTTTTAAAGCTGATTCAAGCGGCAGACTATAATATTGAAAAGGCAGAAAAGGGTATTATCTATATTGATGAAATTGACAAGATTTCAAGAAAGTCTGAAAACCCATCTATTACCCGCGATGTAAGCGGAGAGGGCGTTCAACAGACGCTTCTTAAAATATTAGAGGGAACCATTGCATCCGTTCCGCCAACCGGTGGAAGAAAACACCCGCATCAGGAGTTTATACAAATTGATACAACCAACATATTGTTTATATGCGGTGGTGCATTCGAGGGTATAGACAAAATTATCGAGAGTCGTGTGAATAATAAGTCCGTTGGATTTGGGGCTGCGGTTGAAAGCCGTAAAGACAAGAATATGGGTCAGATTCTTAAAAATCTTGTCCCGGAAGACTTGCTTAAGTTTGGGTTAATTCCTGAGTTTATTGGAAGAGTTCCTGTTGTTGCAACCCTTGATTCGTTGGATAAAGAGGCTCTTAAAATGATTCTTACCCAACCCAAGAATGCTTTGGTAAAGCAGTATGCAAAACTGCTTGAAATGGATGGGGCAGAGCTTAAATTTACGGATGAAGCAGTTGATGCCATTGCTGAAAAGGCAATAGCCAGAAATACGGGTGCGAGAGGCCTTAGAACAATTGTTGAAGAAATTATGCAGGATATTATGTTTGATATACCTTCAGATACAACAATAAAAACTGTAACAATTACAAAGGATTGTGTAACGGATAAAAAAACTCCGGAAATAATTCGTGAGGAAAAGAAAATTGTCAAGAAACCTGCTCACTCTAAAAAAGCAGAGGATGACAAGACTGCTTGTTAGGGCTATAGCAAAGGAGAAATTTTATGAAAAGGTTTAAAGGTATTTTAACTTTTTTGATGGTTGTTATGTTGCTTTCAGGCTGCAAAAACAATGTAAGCATAGATGATAATAGACCAATAAATGGTAGCGATGAGCAACAGAACATAGAGATTAAAGCTCAAAAGCTTCCGGATAAGATTGCCGGGTTTACGGAAATTACATCTTATACTGGAGATACTGATGCTGACGGAACTGATGAAACTGTAGTCCTTGCAACATCTGCGGAAAGAGATGAAAAGGGCAAATTGCTGTGGAACGATGGGCAAAACTGGGCTCTTTATGTAAAGGACAGTTCCGTTGACGGCTGCTACATTTTGCTTGATGAGTATGTTCAAACCGGAAATGTTTATTTTGAAATATCAGATTATTATATGAAAGATGGTGCCAAACCATTTATTTCGGTAATTGTATCAACAGGAGCAGGCTTCTCGGTTAAAAATTATTCCTTTTCAAAGGAAAAATCAACATACGAGGAAGAAACTCTTTTTGATACAAAAAATGTAACGGAGGGTGGAATAAACAGACGATACACTTCCATTCCTGACATAGTTGAATAAAAACCCAATACAATCAAGAGGGGCTGTTTAAAAACGAATTTCGTTTTTAAACTGCCCCTCTTAGGGATAGTATAAAAATGATACAGAATGAACAAACAGAGCCAAACCGTAAGGGATGGGGTACCCGACGGTGTACGGGGGTACACCGAGAGGCGAGGTTTGTTTATAGCACAAAACATAAATATTTTTATAAAATTTGAAAAACGAATTTTATCACAGTATTTCATCAAAAAAATATTTGTTTTTGACTATAAAAGTATAAGCAAATCAAAAGTTTTGTTGTTTTGTGCGGTCTGTGCATTTTTAAACAGCCCATTTTTTCTTTTTAAAACACCAAAAACTTAGTTTGGCATAATATGTAACATAGTATGGAATTTAAATTTGGAGGAAAGGACTATGGGATTTAATAAGGTTCCTGAACAACTACTTTTTGTGGGTGGAGATATGCGTCAAATCAGAGCTGCAAACCGACTTGCTGAGTGTGGTATAGAGGTCTGCGCGTATGGATTTTCGGATATGGAACAGAAGAAATTTTCAGAACGAGTGATATTTATTGACAATTTAAGCCAGGTAGAAAATACCTTTAAAACATTGATTTTACCGCTTCCCTACACAACTGATGGTGAAACTGTAAATACCCAAAATGTGATACAAAAAATAAAGATAGATGAATTATTACAGCTGTTCGAATCAGGGATGACTGTTTTGGCAGGTAAAAGCGATAAAAGACTTGTAAGACTTGTTGAAGAAAACGGCCATCGTTTAATTGATTATTTTGAACGAGAAGAGTTGCAAATACTAAATGCAATTCCTACGGCTGAAGGCGCAATACAGATTGCCATGCAGGAGGTTCCTTTTACTATACATTCGTCAAAGTGTTTGGTTTTAGGATATGGCAGAATTGGCAAAATACTAAGCAAAATGCTGCATGGGATAGGCGCAGAGGTAACTGTGGCTGCAAGAAAAAATCGCGACAGGGTAACGGCTTTTGCTTTTGGAGTAAAGAGCATTCCTCTTTGTGAACTATACGATAATATAGGGGAGTATGATATAATATTTAACACTGTTCCAAACTTGATTTTAGACTCGGATATGCTTGCCAAAACAGGCAGAAACTCTTTAATTGTCGACCTTGCTTCAAAGCCAGGTGGTGTTGATTTTGAATATGCCCGACGGATGGGGATTAAGGTGATTTGGGCATTATCGCTCCCGGGGAAGATTGCTCCGGATACAGCAGGGGATATAATAGGAAAAACCATATTAAATATTATTGATGAAATGGAGGAGAGGTAAATGGAGATAGGCGGGAAAACAATAGGGTTTGCAATAACAGGATCTTTTTGCACCTTCTCTCGCGTGTTCCCCAAGATTAAAGAATTGATTGACGAGAATGTGCGTGTAATACCTATAATGTCTGAAATATGTTATTCAACAGACACTCGTTTTGGTAAAGCGGTGGATAACATTGGATATCTTGAAAAAACTACAAATCAAAAAGTGATAGGCAGAATACAAGACGCAGAACCCATTGGCCCCAAAAAACTTTTGGATGCACTGGTGGTTGCACCTTGCACAGGGAATACTCTTGCGAAGCTTGCCAATGGAATTGCGGATTCCAGTGTTACACTGGCGGTAAAGTCGCATCTTCGCAACAAACGGCCTGTTGTAATAGCTGTATCTACAAATGACGGACTTGGAACCAATGCAAAAAGCATAGGCAAACTTGCTAATATGAAAAATATATATTTCGTTCCATTCGGTCAGGATGCTTGCAACGAAAAAGAAAATTCACTTGTAGCAAATATGGATTTGATTATTCCGACCATCAAAACTGCACTTGTGGGCAAACAACTGCAGCCTATGATATATGAGTATTAACAGAAAAAGAATTGCACCGTATGTTGCAAAATATGCGACTGATGCAATTCGTTTTTTAAAATCCTAAAACTATTCCCATTATAATAAGTAAAATGGTCAAAAAACCAAAATTATATATAGAAAACTTTACAAGGTAGCTTTTAATATTTTGTGGGTCATTTTTAAGGTATTCCCGGAAGGTAATAAGGCTTGCCAAGGAAGAAATCAAAGTCCCGGTCCCGCCGATATTTACTGCAACAAGAAGTTGAGGATACTTTTCGGTGAAATGCGAAAGGAGTATAGCACTGGGGACATTGCTTATTACCTGGCAAGATAATGCTCCCAGCAAAAGTGGACGGGCGTTCACTAAATTGCCAACAAACTCGCGGACAAGCTCAATCCGTGATACATTACCCGAAAATACAAAGAATGCACAGAATGTAATTAAAAGCGGGTAGTCTACAGATTTGATGGCGCCCCGGTCAGCAAATATGAGTGTTCCTGTAATGATAATAAATCCCAGCCAGTATGGAACAATGTTGAATACCAGCATGATTGAAACGGCAAAAAGTGCCGAGTACAAAAGTGCGCGTTTGGCATCAAGCTCTGCCTCATAGCTGCGATGGAGTACAAGCGGTTCACTTTTCACAAAAAGGCAACAGACAGTGATAAGTGTTACAGCGATAAGAAAAGGCAGGAACATAATACTTAAAAATTCAAGATTGGGAATTTTAAAGTAGTTGTAAAGATACAGATTCTGAGGGTTTCCAA
>JAZNAJ010000051.1:0-9778 GCA_045586445.1 Clostridia bacterium
ATGTCGGTTATTGTTGGCCGTGCTCTTCCTGATGTGCGCGACGGACTTAAGCCTGTTCATCGTCGTATTTTGTATGCGATGCACGAGGACAATCTTACACCTGACAGAGAGTACCGCAAGAGTGCTACCACCGTTGGTAATGTGTTGGGTAGATACCATCCTCACGGCGATGCGTCGGTTTATGATGCAATGGTGCGTATGGCACAGGAGTTCTCGATGAGATATCCAACGGTTGACGGTCATGGTAACTTTGGTTCAGTAGACGGCGACCCGCCTGCTGCTTATCGTTATACCGAGGCGCGCATGTCCCGTATGGCTATGCGTATGCTGACGGATATTGAAAAAGAGACGGTTGACTTTATGCCCAACTTCGATGAAAGCCGCAAAGAGCCTGTTGTGTTGCCATCAAGATTCCCGCATCTTTTGGTTAATGGCTCAAACGGTATTGCTGTTGGTATGGCAACAAACATTCCTCCGCATAACCTGACCGAAGTTATTGACGGAATTATTGCGGTTATCGACAACCCCGAAATCACCATTGACGAGCTTATGGAATATATCAAGGGCCCTGACTTCCCGACAGGTGCGCAGATTATGGGTACAGCAGGTATCCGTTCGGCTTACCACACGGGCAGGGGCAAAATCCGTATCCGTGCAAAAGCGGAAATTGAGGAGGTTAAGGACAGACAAAGGATTGTCATTACCGAAATTCCTTATATGGTCAACAAGGCAAGACTTATCGAAAAAATTGCCGAGCTTGTGCGTGAAAAGAGGGTTGAGGGTATTTCTGACCTTCGCGACGAGTCAGACCGCGACGGTATGCGTATCGTTGTGGAAATCAAGCGTGATGCAAATGCCACAATTGTTCTTAACCAGCTTTACAAATACACTCAGCTTGAGGACAGCTTCGGCGTTATTATGCTGGCACTTGTCAATCAGGTTGAGCCGAAGGTACTTAATCTGCGTGAAATTCTGGACAACTATATCGACTTCCAGAAGGATGTAATTATCAGACGCTCGCGCTTTGACAAAAAGAAAGCAGAGGCACGGGCACATATATTGGAAGGTCTTAGAATTGCCCTTGACAACATCGACGAAATTATCAGCATTATCCGCAGCAGTTACAGCGACGCCAAGCCAAAACTTATGGAAAGGTTTGACTTCTCAGAGGTTCAGGCTCAGGCAATCCTTGATATGCGTCTTGCAAGATTGCAAGGCTTGGAGCGCGAAAAAATCGACAATGAATATACTGATATTATGGCGTTTATTGCCGAGATGGAAGCAATCCTTGGCTCCGAGGCAAAAGTTCTTGAGGTGCTGAAAACCGAAATCAGCGAAATCCGCGACAGATTTGGCGACGAAAGACGCAGCTCTATCGAGCCTGTAACCGACGACATTGACATTGAAGACCTTATCGAAGAGGAGGACAATGTAATCACCATGACTCGTCAGGGTTATATCAAACGATTGGCGGCTGATACCTATCGCAGTCAAAAGCGTGGCGGCAAGGGAATTATCGGCATGCAGACCAAGGAGGAGGACTTTGTGGATACAATGTTTGTATCCTCCACCCACGCATATATCCTGTTCTTTACCAATGCGGGCAAGATGTACCGCATAAAGGCTTATGAAATCCCCGAGGCAGGCAGGCAGGCAAAGGGCACTGCCATTGTCAACCTCTTGCCCCTTGAAGCAGGGGAAAAGGTTTCGGCAATTCTGCCAATCCGCGAGTATAATGATGATGAATTCCTTATTATGGCAACCCGTCAGGGCGTAATCAAAAAGACCGCTCTTACCGAGTATCAGAACGCTCCCAAAGCGGGCAAAATTGCTATTAATCTTGACGAGGGCGACCAGCTTATTAATGTTGTTCGTACCAAGGGCGACGGGGATATCTTTATTGGAACGCATCTGGGCAAGATGATCAGATTTGCAGAGAGCGATGTAAGAACTCTGGGCAGAGTTTCAAGAGGTGTCCGCGGCATTATGCTTAAAGACGGCGACTATGTTGTTGGTATGAGCGTAACCCGTGAAAATGCAAAGATTTTGGTAATCAGCGAAAACGGTTACGGCAAGAAGACCGAACTTGACGAATACAAGGTTCAGGCTCGTGGCGGGCAGGGCACAACAACATACAAAATCAGTCAGGAAACAGGTAATGTTTCAGGCTTTGGCCTTGTTACCCCTGAGGATGATATTATCATTATGACTTCCGAGGGTATAATCATCCGCGTCAATACCGAGGAAATCAGCACACTCAAGCGTGTTACCAAAGGCGTAAGACTTATGCGTCTGGCTGAAGGCGTCAAGATTGTTTCGGCAGCAACGGTTGCACGCGAGGATGATTCTGATGCCGAGGCAGAAACAGAGGGCACTGAAACAACCCAAGAGAGCACTGCCGGTGAAGAATAGTCTGTAAACCGTAAAAAAATACAAGTTTTGGCTTGTATGTACAAATCGACAGATTTGCAAAACCTTTGACGGTATTTTTTGGTAAATCGGTACAATAGCAGAAATTAAAATGTCAAAACGCCTGAAACCCTTGATACAAACGGGTTTCGGGCGTTTTTGAAATACTGCTTGTGCAATGTTGCCAAAAGAAACTGGCAACATTTGTTCAAATAGACCCTTACAAAGTCATTGAAACTATGTTAAAATATACACTATCATAAGGCTATTTTGAGATAAATTTAGGAGGGTTACAATAAATGGCAGGTTTAAGTTTAAGACAAGTTGGAAAAATTTATCAGGGAGGCGTTATCGGTGCGAAGGATGTTAACCTTGAAATCGCTGACAAGGAGTTTATAATTCTTGTTGGTCCTTCAGGTTGTGGTAAGTCAACCACACTTCGTATGATTGCCGGTCTTGAAGAAATTTCAGAAGGCGAGCTTTACATCGACGATGTTCTGGTTAATGATGTTGCTCCCAAGGACAGAGATATTGCAATGGTTTTCCAGAACTATGCTCTCTATCCTCATATGTCCGTATTTGACAATATGGCATTTTCACTTAAAATGAGAAAGGTTCCCAAGGATATAATCAAGGAAAAGGTTCTTGAAGCTGCAAAGATTCTTGATATCGAGCATCTTCTTGACCGTAAGCCAAAGGCGCTTTCGGGTGGTCAGAGACAGCGTGTTGCACTTGGTCGTGCAATCGTTCGTGAACCAAAGGTATTCCTTATGGACGAACCTCTTTCAAACCTTGATGCAAAGCTTAGAGTTCAGATGCGTGCTGAAATTACAAAGCTTCACAAAAGACTTGGTACTACAGTAGTTTATGTTACACATGACCAGACCGAAGCTATGACAATGGGTTCAAGAATCGCTGTTATGAAGGATGGTTACCTCCAGCAGTGTGCATCACCCACAGAACTCTATGATGAGCCTGTAAATGTATTTGTTGCAGGTTTTATTGGCAGCCCACAGATGAACTTCCTCAATGTTACTGTTGAAAAGACAGATGTCGGAGTGGTTCTTAAGGGTGCTGACTTCAGCATTGCTCTTCCTGAGGGCAAGGTTAAGCCCGAGCTTGAAGCATACTACGGCAAGGAAGTTGTTATGGGTATCAGACCTGAAAGCATTTTTGACGATGAAGCGCACATTTCATCAACACCCGATTCAGTTGTTGATGTTGATGTTGACTTTACCGAAATGATGGGTGCAGAAACATATCTTTACCTCAAGCTTGCAGGTGCACCTGTTATTGCAAGAGTAAACCGTCGTACAACCGCTAAGGCTGGAGACAAGATTCAGGTTGCTATTGATGCAAACAAGATTCACCTCTTCGACAAAGAAACCGAAAAGGCAATCATTCACTAAAACTAAAAAGGCAGAAGCTACAAAAACATTTCGTTTTTGCAGCTTCTTTTTTTGTATAATTAGAAATGATTGAAAGTATAATCTTTAATTATAACTTCTTTAATTCCTTTAAACAATTTTTGCAGATTAGCTTTTGCTTAAAGGAAATAACATCGCGAACCTCCTGACAGAAGATACAGTGTGGCTCGTACTTGCTAAGAATAATTTTGTCGTCCTCCACAAAAATCTCTAAGGAATCTCTGGGGACTATACCAACTACCCGACAAATTTCCTTTGGGATAACAATCCGGTCAAGGCTGTCAATTCGTCTTACGATACCAATACCGCCCTTGTTTGATGCAGAAATCTTTGCAACCGTGTGCTTTTTGATGACAATCAGCCCGTCTTCCAAAAAAATCTCGATGGGCTCTCTCAACCCAATTTCCAAGGTTCTGCAAAGCTCTTTTGGTATAACAATTCTGTCCAAGGTATCTACTTTTCTTACAATACCTGTCGATTTCATAAACATACATCTCCTATCAAATAAAAATTTATCATGTATTTTATGTAATAATATTAACATACTTGGTAAAAAATGTCAACACTTATTTAAAAAAAATTTATTTTTGTTTTTTATGTCGAAGATGTGCATAAAAAAGACTGTTCGGGAGAATTATACTCCTGAACAGTCTAAAATTTTTGCAATCTGAAAGTTGATAAAAGGTTAGTTATTATCGTTGTCCGACACATAAAACTTTACCAGTTCCTCCAGGATTTCATCGGTTTCAAGGCGCTGGATAAGAGTTCTGGCGCCATTGTGCGCGGTTATATATGAAGGGTCGCCGGACATAATGTACCCGACAATCTGGCTGATGGGGTTGTAGCCCTTTTCTTCGAGCGCTGAATGAACCGAAAGAATAAGCTCTCTGGGGGATAGTGGTTTTTCTTTTTCAACACTAAATTTTACTGTTTTTGAGAAATTTCTGTTATTTTCCATAAATATCTCCAATCCGCCGAGTCAAAGGTCGGCATAAAAGGTATAAAAATTTACCGTTAAGTTAAGTCTAACACAAATTTTGAAAATTTACAAGTTAAATTTCTGTAACAAAATTGTGAATAGCATCAGCTAACGCTTGGCATAATAGTCGCCGGAAATAACAATGTCGTTAATTTCGAATAGTTTTTTTACACGATTATTCTGGGCGTTTACATATTCTTTATCCTTGGGGGCGGCTGTGTCCTCGGATGGGTCAAAAAACATCTTGTGGTCAAGCCATGACGAGTCGCCAAAGTAAACAAATCCGCTGTTTTCTGGGGCAAGAACATCACTTCCCAGTGCCTTGACATCTTTGCTTAGACCAAAAAGGTTTGCCAAAGTGGGCAGCCAGTCGACGGGCATCATTGGTTTTTGAACTCTTTTTGCCTTGCCGTCGGCGCAGTAAATAAATGCGGGAACTCGATAGATGTTTTCGCCCTTTTTATAGCTTTTCAAAAGCTCTTGGTCGGAAAATCCATAAGCATAATGGTCGGTATACGCCACAATTACAGTATCTTCAAGAATTCCATCTGCCTTAAGGCGGTCAAGGAGCATTTTGAAAAAGTCATCCGTATCTGCCGCCAGGATAAGGCAGTTATTTTTTTCCTTATTAATATAAGGGTTTATCAGCTCGGGGTGATTCTTCTTGGCAACCGCCAGCTTTGCGTCGTCAAAAGTATAAGGGACATGCGCCGAGTAGGTGATAACAAAGCTAAAAAATGGCGGGGCATCAACCATTTTGTTATATATTTCGTCATTTGTCAGTATATTGCTGTCCGCCTGAGAAACGGTTTCGGGCAGACCAAAGTCGGTAAAGGAATGGTACTTCTCGTAGCCAAAGCTCTTGTGCATAATTCCACGATTGTAAAACTCTGAATCGTTATAATGGAATGAGTTAACGGTGTATCCCGCATCTTTGAAAAGATTTGCCAAAGAGTATGGGTAGGCATTGGAACTGAAGTTCACCGCACTGACTGCCGAGCGTGGCGTGAAGTAGCCCGTGTTAAAGGCAAACTCGGCGTTAAAGGTGTGCCCTGTGCCAAAAAACGGCGAATGATAGTTTGTGAAGTTTATTCCCTCGTTCATCATTTTGTAAATGGTGGGGGTGTGCTTTTTGTCCACCATCCAGGTATCAATACCCTCAAGCATAACCGCAATGACATTTTTGCCCTTAAACATATCACTGTATTCGTTGTTTTTGGTTGTACCCTTTTCTTCGAAAAAGGCATCAACCTTTGCAAATTCCTCTTTGCCGTATTTGTTGGGCACAATCAAGGTGTTAAAAAGGTCGCGGAATGTAAATTGATAAAGTCCGCAGGTGTCAAAGCCCTTGTTGACATCATTGAATTGCTGATAGACCACCCTTGGCTTGCGCCAGGAATCCCAATCGTCGCCAATTTCGTTATGTACAGCGGGGAGCATTGATATATGCAAACCCACAATCCCCAAAACAGGGACAAGCAAAACAAACCACCATTTTTTGTTTGTGGGTCGACAGTCGTTCCAGTTGTTTGCGGCAAGCACCAAAAACAAGACTGCCACCAGGGTGCAAAGGGCAAGCCTGACATCTATATATTTGACAGCATAGCTGAGATATTCAGCCCCCTCGCCCGCTAAAGCGATGCTTTTGAGCCAGAAGAACTGGTCAAAAATTTTAAAATATATATATTGGCACAAGGACAGAATAATAAACAGTCCTGCGGTTATGATATAAGTAATACGCCCTGATTTTTTGGGCAGCATAAACGCACAAACAAAAACAATTGCCACAATCCAGCACGCAGTAAAACCCCAGGTTACGGGTGCGACATAGGGCTCGGCAAAGGCTTTGGGCATCACCAGATTGCGCAGCTGAAGGTCAGGGAAAAAGAGTGTAAGCCCTGCAAATACAATAAATATGTTATTTTTGATAAATTTCTTGAAATCAAAAACACCTTTTTTCAAAGAATCACCCTCTGTAATTAAAGCTATGAACTGTATTCTATCACAAAAAAACACAAATTGCAAGCTATCGAGGGGTTTTAGAGAAAATATGGAAGTATTTTATATTGACAGAAGCCTTGCCTCGTGGTATTATATTGTTAGAATAATAACATTTTATAAGATATTTAGGAGGAAAGAAAAATGTTGGTTTCGGTTACCGAAATGCTTCAAAAAGCAAAGGCAGGCAAGTATGCAGTTGGTCAGTTTAACATCAACAATCTTGAATGGGCAAAGGCTGTTTTGCTTACTGCAGAAGAATGCAAATCACCGGTTATTCTTGGCGTGTCTGAGGGTGCCGGCAAGTATATGTGTGGTTTTAATACAATTGTTGGCATGGTAAATGGTATGCTTAAGACCCTTAATATTACTGTTCCCGTTGCACTTCACCTTGACCATGGCTCATACGATGGAGCAATGGCTGCTATGGAAGCAGGTTTTTCGTCAATTATGTTTGATGGCTCACATTATATAATTGAGGAGAACATCAAAAAAACAACCGAGCTTGTAAATCTTGCTCATTCAAAGGGCGTTTCTTTGGAAGCAGAGGTTGGCTCAATCGGTGGTGAAGAAGACGGCGTTATTGGTGCGGGCGAGGTTGCAGACCCCAATGAATGTAAGTTGATTGCAGACCTTGGTATCGACCTTTTGGCAGCAGGTATCGGCAATATCCATGGTAAGTATCCTGAAAACTGGAAGGGCCTTAACTTTGAAGCTCTTGAAAAAATCAGTGAGATTACATCACCTATGCCTTTGGTTCTCCATGGCGGAACAGGTATCCCCGAGGATATGATAAAGAAGGCTATCTCCCTTGGCGTAAGCAAAATAAATGTTAATACCGAATGTCAGCTTTCTTTTGCTGCTGCAACAAGAAAGTACATTGAGGACGGTAAAGACCTTGAGGGCAAGGGCTTTGACCCAAGAAAACTTCTTGCACCGGGTGTTGAAGCAATCAAGGCAACTGTTAAAGAAAAGATGGAACTTTTTGGATCAATTGACAAGGCATAAATAATTACAAATTAAAATAACGCCGTTCCCGTTGAGGGAACGGCGTTATTGTTTTCTGCGAAATAATATATTGGACTATCTCATAATTTCTTTTGCAAGTTCTTCGATTTCTTTTTTGTTTGCATCGGTCATTGCCGACTTGATTGAAACAGTGCGCTCTGCAAACTCAAGGTTTTTGCAACCCTCCAGCATGGTGCGCATACCCTTTGCAGCGGTTGCTGCCCAGGTCCCGTTTTCCAAAAACCCGACCCGCCTGTTTTGAAAGTTGCGTTCGGTCAGGTGGTGGATAAATTGGTGCATAGCGGGGAAAACTCCGCCATTATAGGTTGTGGTTGCAAGAATGACCTTGCTGTAGCGGAAGGTGTCCTCGATTGCTTCGTAAACATCGCAACGCGCCAAATCATTTACCGTAACTTTCTTACAGCCAAGCCTTTCAAGAGTGTCTGCAAGGTACAAAACGGCAGCCTTTGTATTTCCGTAAACCGAGGTGAAGTTTATAACAACACCATCTTCCTCGGGACGATATGCTGACCAGGTATCATAAAGACCGATGTAATACTCCAGATTTTCACAAAGAACCGGTCCGTGAAGCGGACAGATTGTTTTTATATCAAGAGAGGCAGCCTTTTTAAGCAGGGCTTGAACCTGAGCGCCAAACTTGCCCACAATGCCAAAATAATATCTGCGCGCCTCGCACGCCCAATCCTCGTCTGCATCAAGAGCACCAAACTTGCCAAAAGCATCGGCAGAAAATAAAAACTTATTATATTCGTCATAGGTGAGCATAACCTCGGGCCAATGCACCATCGGTGCAGTTATAAAGGTAAGATTATGATTCCCCAAAGAAAGCTGGTCGCCTTCCTTGACAACAAGTGCGGCGGGTACAAATTCTTCACCGAAGAACTGAGGCATCATTGCCACCGCCTTGGCGGTTGCCACGATTTGAGCAGTGGGGTATTCCTTGACAAATCTGGCAATATTGGAAGAATGGTCAGGCTCCATATGCTGAACAATCAGATAGTCAACGGTGCGTTCACCAAGCGCTTCCTTTATGTTGGCAAGCCATTCGTCGCCAAACCTTGCATCAACAGTGTCGAACACGGCAACCTTTTGGTCAAGGATTACATAGGAATTGTAAGCCATTCCCTCAGGCACTTCAAACTGCCCCTCAAAAAGGTCGATTTGTCGGTCATTTACACCAATATATTTTATGTCTTTTGCAATTTCCATATTGAACTTTCCTTTCTGGGCACAACTAAATCCAAAGTGGTTAACACTCTGTTTTATACAACCCTAATTAGTCAAAATTAAATAACAATTACATTATACCACACCAATTTTTAATTATCAATACAAATTTGCAATTTAAAAAACATCAAAAAACGGACAAAATGCTGATTTTTAAAAGAAATTTCCATAAAGCTATTGACAAAATGATTGCAAGGTGGTATATTAACAATATTGATTAGCACCCTCTAAGGTCGAGTGCTAACAAAAACAAAAAATGTCAATTCCCAAAACTTACGGGAGGTGAACGCAAATGGCGTTGGATGACAGAAAACGGAGGATACTTCAGGCGATTGTTGAGGATTACATCAACACAGCCGAGCCGGTTGGTTCAAGAAGTATTTCCAAAAAATCAGATTTGAATTTGAGTGCGGCAACCATCCGCAACGAAATGGGCGATTTAGAGGAAATGGGGCTTCTTATTCAGCCACACACCTCGGCGGGCAGAGTTCCGTCAACGGGCGGATACAGACTGTATGTGGATTCACTTATGGAGAAGTACGAGATGACCGCCACCGAGATTGCCGAAATTAAGCAGGTGGCTGTTCAAAAAACCCGCGAACTTGAGAAGATTGTCCGCGATGTTGCGGCGGCGTTTTCGGGGATAACAGGCCTTCCTGTTGTGGGAATGCTTCCCGGCACCGAAGCGGGCGTTGTGAAGAATATCAAG
>JAZNAJ010000052.1:0-5098 GCA_045586445.1 Clostridia bacterium
GACATTTTTAGCCCCTCCCCTCTTGCAAAATGTACAGAATATTGATATAATAAATATAATTATATACTAAAATGAGGTTTTTGTAAACAACAAAGGAGGAAAAACAATGTTCGAATTAGAAAATGTAATGAAAACCGACCCCGAGGTTGCTGCGGCAATTAAGCAGGAAATCGGCAGACAGAGAAGCAAAATTGAACTTATCGCTTCTGAAAACTTTGTAAGCCCCGCAGTTATGGAGGCAATGGGTACTCCCCTTACAAACAAGTATGCAGAGGGATATCCAGGCAAGAGATACTACGGCGGTTGTGAATATGTTGACATTGTAGAGGACTTGGCTCGCGAAAGAGCTAAGGAACTTTTTGGCGCTGAATTTGCTAATGTTCAGCCACATTCAGGGGCACAGGCAAATTTTGCTGTATTTTTTGCAGCTATGGAACCGGGCGACACTTATCTTGGTATGAATCTTGCCCATGGCGGACATCTTAGTCATGGTTCACCTGTAAATGTTTCGGGAAAATATTTTAATGTTGTTCCTTATGGCGTTGACGAAAAAACTCATCGCATAGACTACGATGCATTAAGACAGCTTGCACTTGAAAATAAGCCCAAACTGATTTTGGCGGGTGCAAGTGCATATGCAAGAGAAATTGATTTTAAAAAGTTCCGTGAAATCGCAGATGAAGTAGGGGCATACCTTATGGTTGATATGGCACATATTGCGGGACTTGTTGCAGCGGGGCTACACCCAAGCCCTGTTCCCTATGCGGATTTTGTAACAACCACAACACACAAGACCTTGAGAGGCCCTCGCGGAGGACTTATTTTGTGCAAGGAAAAGTATGCACAAATGATAAATAAGGCTGTATTCCCAGGCAATCAGGGCGGCCCGCTTATGCATGTAATTGCGGCAAAGGCAGTATGTTTCAAGGAAGCATTAACACCTGAATTTAAGGAATACCAAAAGCAGGTTAAGAAAAACGCCGCAGCACTTTGCGACGAGCTTATAGGGTTGGGCATTGACATTGTTTCAGGCGGAACAGACAACCATCTTATGCTTGTTGATTTGTCAAAACGCGGTCTTACCGGTAAAGAGGTTGAGCATAACCTTGACGAGATTGGAATTACCGCAAACAAGAATACCATACCAAATGACCCCCAAAGCCCGTTTGTTACAAGTGGCTTAAGATTGGGTGCCCCTGCGGTTACAACCAGGGGCTTTAAGGAAGACGATATGAGAGAGGTTGCACAGATTATCAACTTGGTAATTACAGATTTTGAAGCAAATCGTGATGAAGCGGCGCGCCGGGTTGATGCTCTTTGTAAAAAGTATCCGCTTTATGAGTAAACCGCTTGCAGATAGATTAAGACCGCACCATCTTGACGATGTTGTGGGTCAAAAACATATCATTGGCAACGGCAAGGTGCTTTCTGGGATTGCTGAGTCCGGAATTGTTCCGAATATGATATTTTATGGCCCGTCGGGTACCGGCAAGACTACGGTTGCCAACATTCTGGCAAAAGTAAGTGGTAAAACACTGTGCAAATTAAATGCTACAACTGCGTCTGTTGCAGATGTTCGGGATGTTTGCAACAGGTGTGACAGCTTTGAGGGAGAAAACGGTATTTTACTCTATCTTGACGAGATACAAAACTTCAACAAAAAGCAGCAGCAATCATTACTTGAATATACTGAAAACGGCAAAATTACGCTGATTGCAAGCACTACCGAAAACCCCTATTTTTATGTATACAACGCAATTTTAAGCCGCAGCACTGTCTTTGAGTTTAAGGCGGTTGCGGCAGAGGATATAAAAAAGGCGCTGATAAGGGGAATTGACCTTATCAAAGAGGATTTTTCCGGCGACATAGATGCGGACGATGATGCACTTTTGCATATTGCCGAAATGTCAAACGGAGATGTGCGAAAGGCGCTTAATTCATTGGAGCTTGCGGTGATTTATGCAAAGCCCGATGGTGAGGGCAAACTGCATATTGATATGAACACTGCTGAACAATGCACGCAGAAAAAAGCCTTTAAGTATGACAAGGCGGGGGACAGCCAGTATGATGTAATGAGTGCTTTGCAAAAGTCAATCAGGGGCTCTGATCCGGATGCAGCGGTACATTACCTGGCTCGGTTAATCGCAGCAGAAGATTTGCAGACGGCATGCAGACGCCTTATGGTCATAGCGGCTGAAGACATTGGTCTGGCGTATCCTATGGCGATTCCAATTGTTAAGGCGTGCGTGGACAGTGCGTTGATGCTGGGGCTTCCTGAGGCACGGATTCCTTTGGGTGATGCTGCAGTGCTTTTGGCAACTGCACCAAAATCCAATTCCGCACATATTGCACTTGATGAAGCACTCAGGGATATTGAACGAATGGATACGGGCGAAATCCCGCGACAATTACAAAACAAGCACTATGACGGAGAGGGCGATGTTAAAAAGGGACAAAACTATCTTTATCCCCATGATTTCCCTAATCATTATGTAAAGCAACAGTATCTTCCCGACAAAATAAAAGACAGACAGTACTATGTATACGGTGAAAACAAAACCGAACAGGCTGCGAAGGAATATTGGGATAAAATCAAAGGAAATAAATAATGGAAAAGACAAATGTTATGCGAATTCTTGACCAGAAATGTGTGCCGTATATACCATATCACTATGACACGAAGGTGGCACTCAGCGGCATGGAAATTGCAGAAAAACTCGGCAAAGAGCCGAATAGGGTGTTTAAAACTCTTGTTACCATGGGCTCACCAAATAAATATTATGTTTTTGATGTGCCGGCAAATCGGGAATTAAACCTTAAAAAGGCAGCAAAAGCTGTTGGCGAAAAAAAGATAGAAATGATAAAAGCCAAAGACCTCTTGCCGCTTACGGGTTATGTGCACGGAGGTTGTTCGCCGATAGGAATGAAGAAACTTTTTTTAACCACTTTTGACAGCAGTGCCAAAGCCTTTGAAACGATAGTTGTAAGTGCAGGCCGTATAGGATATCAGGTGGAGTTATCACTTGAAAATCTTGAAAAGGTTATCCCTTTGCAAAGGGCTGATATATGCGATTAATAAAAGGGGGAATGTTATGAAGATTGTTGTACTTGATGCCAAGACTCTTGGCGATGACATAGACTTAAGAATTTTTGACCAGATAGGCGAAACCACGGTCTACGATTCCACTCCTGATGAATTGGTTGCAAATCGGATAAAAAATGCCGAGATTGTTGTGTTAAATAAAGTAAAGCTGAACGAGTCAAACCTTGCCGGGGCAGAAAACCTTAAAATAATCTGCATAACCGCTACAGGCTTTGATAATGTTGATGTGGATTTTGCCAGAGAACGAAACATTGCGGTATGCAATGTTAAAGGTTATTCCACCGATTCGGTAGCTCAACTTACTGTCAGCCTTGCTTTGGCGCTTTCTTGCCACATAGCCGAATATGACGAGCATTGTAAAAGCGGAAAATACACCGAGGAGGGCATTCAAAATTGTCTTACACCTGTGTTTCACGAATTATCGGATAAGGTGTGGGGCGTTTATGGTTATGGAGGCATCGGCAAAAAGGTTGCACAGATTGCAAGTGCAATAGGTTGTAAAGTTCTGGTCTGCAAAAAAACACCTGTGGAGGGCGTTGAATGTGTCAGCCTTGCTGAATTATTTGAACGGGCGGATGTTGTTTCGGTTCATACCCCGCTGAATGATGAAACCAAGCATTCCATAAACAAGGATATTTTATCCAAGGCAAAGCAAGGGTGCATTCTTGTAAATGTAGCAAGGGGTGCAGTAACCGATGAGGAGGCTGTAACCAAAGCTGTTGAAGACGGAGTGATTTCGGGATTTGCAACGGATGTATATTCTGTTGAACCGATGACAAATGGGTCGCCATTTAACAGGCTTAAATCGTTTAAAAATGTGATTTTTACGCCACATATGGCGTGGGGTGCTTATGAAGCAAGAGTACGATTGATGGATGAGATTGTAGAAAATATAAAAGCCTTCTATAAAGGTGAAAGAAGAAATAGAGTAGATTAACCCCAAAAGGACTGTTTAAAAACGAATTTCGTTTTTAAACAGTCCTTTTTTAATATCCGTAATAAAAGGAAGGATTCTTTATAAGGGCATTAGTTACCAAAGACGAACTGTTATATTTCTGACAGTTCAAAAATTTTATCAAATATCCGTTCCCTTTCCCACATTTCTTTTGCCAGCGGGTCGCCAAGTTTGTTAATTTGTGAAGTATTGCGAACAATGGGCAGCGTTGCCGTTTTCTTTGCAGCGGCAATCAGTTTTCTGCCTTTTTCATTGTGCGCAAGAATTTTGATATAACGAGGAGTTTGCCGTCTGTCTGTATCGGTGATTTCAAGAAATGCAGAAAGAACAACCCGACGGACACGACTAAGGGTATATCGTTTGCTTTTGATTTTTTCGTATAATTCTTCGATGGTTGACGAAGAGAGTGCGGCAGATTTGATTCGGTTTTCAAGTCCTTCGGTTATGTCCGCCATCTCCTTTAATGCTTCTTCAGGCATTTTAACCAGGCTACACAAAATGGCATTTTCCAATGCCTTTACAGAGTGTCGCTTTGCCACTTTGAAAATACTATCAGCCTCTTGGGGAATAAAGTTCGAAATTTCAGCATCGGTTGAAAGAAACTCGCGGATTTGGGTTGCCGAGGCAATATCGCTGCAGATAATACTGCTGTCGTGATGTGCACCTTTCCGCAGGATAGGGATGGGTTTGATGTTGCTGCCGTATGTGAATAAAGCCTTGCAGTATTCAATAGCCAGGATGTTGTTGGGCATTGAAACAAGCTCAGCAGCCTTCTCACCCAAAAATTTTTCAATGGCTTTCGCTCTTGCCAAAGGGTACGAGATACCCTGACCGGTCAAACTTTTGATTTCTGCCGAAAACTGAGGCGGCTCATTTGAAAGAAACTGTGCAATTTCAAGCAGCTCGTCCGGTTGAGTTGTTTCAACACCAAAGGACAAAAAGTCAACAATCCCCAAATTACGGATAATGTCAATAGCGCCTTTGGTAAAAAATTCAGCAGAGGCACATGAGTATACGGTGGGAAGCTCCAAGCACAAATC